>PXTR01000091.1 GCA_003023245.1 Bacteroidetes bacterium QS_8_68_15
ATCCGCCTGCGCAAGGAGTGCGGCGAGATCGGCTGGGGCGACTGGAGCGTGATCGAAACCGGCGAGGAGAGCGTCTTCGCGCACGTCTGTCGCCACCAGAACCGCGCCATCGTGGCCGTGCACAACCTCTCGGGCGAGGAGCGCACCGTCGAACTGGGCCTCTCGGCCCTCTCCGACGGCCACCTCAACGACCTGATGACCGACACCCAATACGAGCCGATCACCGAGGACGAGCACCGTTTGCGCCTCGACGGCTACGGCTACCGCTGGCTCCGCTTCCGCCCGGAGCGCGAGGAGCGCGAACGCCGGCGCCTGCCCGCCCCCGCCCCGGATGAGCTGGAGTTGAACGAATAGCGCTCGCTGCGCTCGCGCGGTGTGTAATGCAGCTTCAAGGCAACCGTTGTGAGTCGGCGCCGACCGCCCATCACAGAAAGCGCCCGTTGCGAACCAAGAGACGGCCGTCTTCCGTCCTTCGTCTACCGTCCAAGCGGGAGGAGTGACGGCGGGGCGCGAGTAAAAGACCATCGCTTCTTCTCCCCCTCACCCCCTCTCACCGTCACGCTCGAAGGGCGTCTCCCCATTCGAGAACCGCCCCCGCGTCGATCATGCCGGCGCCGACGGCGGTGAGGAGCACGCGGTCGCCGCGCTGGAGGCGTCCGTCGGCCGAGGCGAGCGAGAGCGCCAGCGGAATGGTCGCCGCCGAGCTGTTGCCGTAGCGCTCGATGATGCTGACGGTGCGTTCCGGCGGAAGCCCGAGCGCCTCCCCGGCGCGGTCGGTGATGCGCTGGTTGGCCTGGTGCGGCACCCACCAGTCGACGTCGTCGGTCGTGAGATCAGCATCGGCGAGGGTCTTGCGTCCGGCGGCGACCATCGTCTCGACGGCGCTGCGGAAGACGGCGCGGCCGCTTTTCATCTGCATCAGGTGGGCGTCGTGGCGGACGGCCTCGGCGGTCATGGGGCGGCGGCTCCCGCCGGCGGGAATCTGGATGCGCTCGTAGGCGGAGCCGTCCGCGCCGAGGTGCAGGCCGCGCAGCGCTGGAACTCCGTCCGCTTCCTTCGGCGTGAGGACGACCGCACCGGCCCCGTCGCCGAAGAGCGCAGCGGTGGCCGGGTCGGCGGGATTGGTGCGGTAGCTCAGCACGTTGGCGCCGACGACCAGCACGGCGTAGCCGCGCGTCTGCCCGAGCGCGTCGGCCATCGCGAGGGCGTAGAGGAAGCCCGCGCAGGCGCCGGTCACGTCCACCGCGCCGGCCCGGTCGAGTCCCAGGCGGTGCGCCACCTGCGGTGCGGAGGGCGGCAGCAGGTGGTCGGGCGTGCTGGTCGCCAAGAGCAACAGGTCCACGTCGCCGGGCGCCACGTGCGGCGCGTCGTCCAGCGCGCGCTGCGCCGCCGTCACCGAGAGGTCGGAGGTCGCCTCATCGTCGCTCACGACGGGCCGCTCGCGGATGCCGGTGCGCCGCTGGATCCAGCCCTCGTCGAGGCCCAGTTCGCGCTCGATCTCGGCGCTGCTGCGGCGCTGCTGCGGAACGGCGTGGCCGGTGGCGGGCATCGTTCGTGATGCGTATTGCGTGAGGCGTGATTGCAGCCGGGCCGATTCGCTCATGCTCTGACGCTACCGGGGGGCCGTTCAGAAACTCCCATCGCCTCCTCTGTTTTTTTGCAGATGAGCAACCTCACGGATCACGAGTCACGCGACGGTCGCCAAACGACCGTATCATCACGACGAACCGAACGCCTCCAACACCCGCTGCACGTCGTCCGAGGAGTGCGTCGCCATCGGGGCGAGGCGGATGCGGCTGGTGCCATCCGGCACGGTGGGGGGGCGAATGGCGGGCGCAGTGACGTTGGCGTCGGCGAGGCGGTCGGACTGGCGGAGCGCGGCCTCGGGCGTGTCGAAGCGTACCGCCAGGAGCGGGGCGGGGGCTTCGCCGTACAGGGCGTAGCCGCGGGCGCGCAGGCCCTCACGGAGCGCGCGCAAGTGCTCGTGCAGGCGGCGGCGACGCGCGTCGTCCTCGGCGGCGATACGCAGCGCCTCGCGCGCGGCGGCGGCGAGGGGAGGCGCCAGCCCCGTGCTGTACACGAACGCCCGCGCCTCGTTCACCAGCAGGCTGACGAGCGCGTCGGAGCCGACGACGAAGCCGCCCTGCGCGCCGAGCGCCTTCGAGAGCGTCCCGATGCGCACGGGAATTTCCTCCTCCAACCCGAAGTGCGCGACCGTGCCGCGCCCGCCGGGGCCGAGGGCGCCGGTGCCGTGCGCGTCATCGACCACCAGCAGCGCGTCGTGGCGCTCGGCGAGGCGCACCAACTCGGGCAACGGCGCCAACTCACCGTCCATCGAGAAGACGCCGTCGGTGACGATGAAGCAACGGCCCTCCGCGGGGGCGCGATCGAGCAGTTCGTCGAGGTGCTCCGAGTCGCCGTGGCGATAGACGCGCACGGTGCCGCGCGAGAGGCGGGCCCCGTCGATGAGGCTGGCGTGGTTGAGGCGGTCACAGAAGAGGAAGTCGCCCTGCTCGGCCAGCGCGGTGAGCACGCCCACGTTGGCGGCGTAGCCGGAGGAGAAGACCAGCGCCCGCTCGGCCTTTTTGAAGTCGGCCAGCGCGTTTTCCAGCTCCGCGTGCGGGGCGCGGTGGCCGGTGACGAGCCGCGAGGCGCCGGCCCCCGCGCCCCAGCGCTTGGCGGCGCGGGCGGCGGCGTCGGTCACGCGCGCGTCGGTCGAGAGGCCGAGGTAGTCGTTGCTGGCCAGGTTGACGGCCGCCGCGCCGTCCTCGCTGGACGGCGTCGGGTGCACGTCGAGACGGCGGCGCAGAGCGTCGTCCTCACGCTCTTCGAGCCGTGCGCGCCAGTCGGCTTCGGCCGTTGCGCGTGCGGAAGGCATGGCGGCGGGGCAGGGAGGCGGCACGCCGGAAACGTCGATGAGGGGCCGCGTGCTATCGTAGAAGTGCGACGTAGGAGCCGTCGAAGACGACCGTGTCCTGCCCGTCCTCAGCCGCCGCCGTGCAGCGCAGCGGCAGGCGGGCCTTGCCCCAGCGGTCGAGCATGTCGAAAAAGGAGGCGCGCTTTTCCTCCGGGGGCCAGGCGCACTGCATCACCAAGTCGCCGCAGACCGGGCCGCAGTAGTCGATGCTGCTTTTCTGAATGACGACCGAGGCGTCACTGTAGTCGCGCTCCCGCAACACGAGGCGCGTCATCGCCCAGCCGGCAATGGTCGCCAGCATGCTGAGGCTCCCGCCGAAGGCCGTCTGCCGGTGGTTGGCGTTGGGCTTCAGCGGAGCGGTGGCCACGAGCCGCTCGGCCGCCTCGTGAAAGAGCGCGAACTCGAGATGCTCGGTAATCGGCATGTTGTCGAGGATCACCTGCTTCAGGCGCGACAGTTCGCACCAGGAGTCCTCGTACCAGGACGCATTTTCGGGCCAGGAAGCGCGCTGGGCGCATGCTTCCGTCAACGAGACGTCATCGTCTCCGCCCGCGGTGCTGCGGACGAGGGAAGAAGGATTAAACATGGCAGCAACCGTCGGTAGAGAAGAGGGGGCGCATCGCGCGAGTAGGTCCCTACGTACGCGAGGCGAAAGTGTTGAACGGACGGGGCGGCACGGTTCGCGTTGTACGGTTCGCGCTGCACGTTCAACGCCACCCGCTCTTCAGTCGCCGAAGGGGATGGCGCACGCTGCTCGATTTCGGCCTCGATGGCTCCATCGTTCGGAGTCGCCGGATCTCGTCGAACATCCCCCGGGCTACGCTCGGCGTCCCGACCTCGATCTGCACGCGCCCCGGCGCGACGACGGACATCTCTGTGCCCAGGCCGGGCCGGTCGGTGGAAATCGGATCGTCGAAGTCCTGGGCGGCGGCGGGCGCGGCGGCGACCAGCAGCGCGGCGAGCAGAAGTGGGGGCAGGCGTTTCATGGCTTCGCGGTTTCGGGTTTTGGGTTGAAGGTTGAAAGTTGAAGGTTCCCCCCAAGGGCATTTCCACCGCAGGGGTATGACCCGCAGGGGGCCTCTCCTTTCGGTCAGGGCAGAACGTTTTTCAGCCCGCCGCGCCAAAAGTGCCTCGCTCGTTACACGAAAACGATCCACGAACAACGACCCACGAGAACTCTCACACCTCCACGGTCGCCAGCGACGAGCCAGCGTCGAGCCGCCCCGAGGCGTGTGGCTCCGTGGCAAGGCCGCGCTCGCCGGCGTAGGCGGTGCACGCTTCCACGAACGCCGCGAAGAGCGGGTGCGGCGCGCCGCAGACGCTGCGGTACTCCGGGTGAAACTGCACGCCCACGTGCCAGCGGTGCTCCGGCAGCTCGGCGATCTCGACGAGGTCGCGCTCGGGGTTG
>PXTR01000092.1 GCA_003023245.1 Bacteroidetes bacterium QS_8_68_15
CTGCCCGAGCTTCTCGTCGATGCGGTCGTTCATCTGCCCGAGCCTCTCGTCGATGCGGTCGTTCATCTGCCCGAGCCTCTCGTCGATGCGGTCGGAGCGTTCATCGAGGCGTTCATTCATCGCATCGAAACGCTCGTTCATCTGCGCGTGAATGGCGTCGAAGCGCGCGTCCATCTGGGTGAGTCGGTCTTCGATGCGGCTAAGCCGCTCCTCCACGTTCGCGAAGCGCACCTCCATTTCGTTCTCGACCCGGTCCAAGCGGCCGATTACTTTCCGAAACTCGTCTCGGGAAACGGCCTGGTCGCGCACCTCGTCGGCCCAGTTCGCCACGTCGTCGGCCACCTCGGGGCCCCACGCTTCGCGTGCGCTTTTCGGAACGGGAATGGGCATGGGAAAAGAGCGAGCGTTGTAAAAGTGTCGAGTACGTCGGACGCGCTGTACTACTCGCTCGTTGCGCAGCGGGTTTCTCTCGCGTCCGCAGGGGGCGGCGTGGCCAGAGGTGCTCTCCGCAGAAGCGCTCTTCATGGCCACAGCCTGCCCGTCGTCCCTCCTTCCTTCGGCGACGGCCTCCGGTAGGTCGCGCGTGGATCGCACGTTGCCGCCGCCGCGCGCAACTCTGCGCGCCGTGACGGGTAAAGCAGGGTAGCGCAGCCATGCGCTCCCTTTTCTCTTTCTTTTTCGCACGCCCCGCCCGCCTTTGCCGCAAGATCGCCGCCAGCAGCAGTCTACGCCGTCCGCCTCCAACAGGAACTCGTTCACCCGCATCTCCTCCTCCTCCGACGGGGACGAGCGCGAAACCGCCCTTCTCGTGGGCGTCTCGCGTCCCGGCTTCAGCACCTACGACATGCAGGAGGCCCTCAACGAACTGGAGCACCTCGCCACCAGCGCCGGGGCGCGCGTCATCGGCCGGCTCACGCAGTCGCTCTCGGAGATCGACCCGGCCACGTTCATCGGCAGCGGCAAGGTGCAAGAGCTGGCCTGGATGGTGAAGGAGAAGGAGGCGGACCTGGCGATCTTCGACGACGAGCTGACGCCGGGGCAGGTGCAGACCATCGAAAAGGAGATCGGCTGCAAGCTGCTGGACCGCACGGGGCTGATCCTCGACATCTTCGCCGGCCGCGCCAAGACGGCCGCCGCCAAGACGCAGGTCGAGCTTGCGCAGCTGGACTACATCCGCTCTCGGCTGACGCGGCGCTGGACGCACCTCTCGCGTCAGGAGGGCGGCATCGGCACCAAGGGGCCCGGCGAGACGCAGATCGAGACGGACCGCCGCCTGATCGACACGCGCATGGCGAAGCTCCGCGCCGAGCTCGACGAAATCGACCAGCAGCGCCAGACGCAACGCAAGGGCCGCTCGGCGCGGACGCGCGTCTCGCTCGTCGGCTATACCAACGCCGGCAAGTCCACCCTGATGAACGCGCTCGCCGGTGCGGAGGTCGGCGTCGAAGACCAGCTCTTCGCCACCCTCGACGCGACGACGCGCCAGGTCAGCCTCGACACGAACAAGGAGGTGCTGCTCTCCGACACGGTCGGCTTCATTCGCAAGCTGCCGCACGCGCTGGTGGAGAGCTTCAAGTCCACCCTCGACGAAACGCGCGAAAGCGACGCGCTGCTGCTCGTGGTCGACGTGACCCATCGGCAGTTCGAGGAGCACATGCGCGTGGTGCGCGAGACGCTCGGCGAGCTGGGAGCGCGCGACAAGCCGACGCTCGTGGCGTTCAACAAAATCGACGCGCTCGACTCCGGCCGGCGCTTCCTCAGCACGCTCCGCAAGCGCTACCCCGACGCGGTGTTCATATCGGCACTGCGCGGGATCGGGATCGGGGAGCTGAAGGAACGCCTCCGCGAGACCGTCGAGCAGCATTTCGTAGAGCGCCGCATCTGCGTGCCGGTCACGGCGCAGTCGGTGATTTCGTTCGTGCACCGAGTGGCGAACGTCCTGGACGAGGACTACCTGTACGCCCGCAACGGGGTGTCGGAAGAAGCTCACCACGGGGGGGGGTGTGACGCAAGCTCCCCCCAGGCCGCCGCGCAGATGCGCTTCCGCCTGGCTCCGCGCCACGACGCCCGCCTCGACGGCCTCCTCGACGACCTGCCCAACCTGCGCCCGCTCGACGAGCAGCCGCCAAGCGTGATGCGTGACTCGTGAGGCGTGAGGTTGCCTTCGAGCGTGGTCTGGAATGAACCGAAGCGATAGGGTTTTCTGACTGGTTTCTGCCGGTTGCTACCGAAGGGGGGCGGTTCGTTCGGCCTGCTGTCATCACGCATCACGCGCCCTGACCGCAGGGAAGAAGTGCCTTTAGGTTGCAAAACGAATCACGCATTGCACACCCGGCACGGTCGTTGCACACTTTGTTCGGTGGCCGCTGTCTCCCTTCGAAGTACTGCGCTGCCCGCTCCCCCCGATGCGCCATGAAAGTCCGTGATCTGCTCAGCACCGCGCTCGAGACGCTCGCGCCCGACGATACCGTGGAAGCCGCCCTCGCCCGGTTGCTCGAACAGGGCGTGGCGCACCTGCCCGTCGTCGATGAGGGCGGCGCGCTGGTGGGCATGATTTCTGAAGAGCAGCTCCTCGACGCGCCCGACGCCGAAGCGCCCGTGCGCTCGTTTCTGGGCGCCCGCCCGGTCAGCGTGCATCCCAGCGTTCACGTCTTCGACGCCACGCGCGCGATGGTGCACCACGACCTCTCGGTTCTCCCACTTACTGAGCCGCCCGCCTCCGCCGCCGCCGGCAGCTCGGCCGCCGCCGCCGATGACGCAGACGGTCGCAACGGCGCGTACGCCGGCGCCTCGACGGCCGGCGACGCCCCGGAGCGCTACCTCGGCGTCGTGCGGCGCCACGACCTGTTCGACCGCTTCGCGCGGATGCTCTCCACGCAGGAGCCCGGCGCCATTCTCGCCCTCGAAACCAGCGAGCGCGACTACTCGCTCGGTCGCCTCGTCCACCTCATCGAGCAGAGCGACGTGAAGGTGCGCTCCGTCTTCTCCGAACCCGCCGACGGAGGGGGCAGCCCGCGCCGCGTGACCGTCAAGCTCAACACTACCGAGACGACGCGCGTGCGGCACATGCTCGAACATCACGGCTTCGACGTGGTCGCCTCCTTTGGGGAGCAGGACGAAGAGGTCCTCGAACGCGTGCAGGAGTTTATGCGCTACCTGGAGGTGTGAACGTCTCGCTTTGCTTGCCAGACGGTGGACCGTGGACGGCGGTCGTCTGGGCCGCTTTCGTTTGCGTTTGGAGAACCGCAGTCAGCGGTCCGCCGTCCGCCGTCTTTCCTCTACCGTCCAAGCTCAAATCTTCGATTTGAAGCTTCATGAGCACCTCTTCCGTCGACGACGAAAATGCCGACGCCGCGCTCCCCCCGATGGCGCTGCTGGCGACCCTCCAGACGGCGACGACGGTGTGGGAGGGCCTCCGCGAGCGCCGCGAAGGGCGCGACCCGGCCGGGCAGGAAGCCGCCGGCACGGCGCGCGCCTATCTCGACGACGCGGCTGGTGAACTCACGCGGCTGCACATGCAGCTTCTGATGGCGAAGGTGCAGGCCGACCGCGCCTCCCCTTTCGGCAGCGAGGGCGGCAGCGACGAGGGCGAGGAGCCGGCGGAAGAGCGCTCGCCTGCTGCCGGGTCGCCGGCCGCCGCTGCGCGCCGTTTCGACCTGTTGATGAAGCTGCGTCGCACCGACCGCCTCCTCCACGGCGCGCACCAGCGCCTGATGAGCCTCTACCCCGCGGTGTCGGAAGAGCTCGTCGAGGAGGCGCGCCACTGTCAGGGCGAGCTTTCGCGCCTGCGGAACGTCTCCTCCGCTGGGGCGCCGCCCTCCGACGACGCGAGCCTCGACGAAGCCCTTGCGCTCTTCTTGCAGCGCCTCCTCAGCTTCGCTACCTGGACGCAACGCGAGTTGTAGCGCTCGGCGTTTGGCGCTTGAGGTTTGGGCGGGGCCGCGCCGATGTTGGCGAACTACACGCTTCCGAGCGCGTTGCGGAAAGGATAGCACCGGAAACCTCCCTGAACTCGCTTGAGGCTTCCCGCCTGCGTACGCCCTGCCTGCCCCCCGCCGCCGCCTTCCGCCCGCATGGATCCCGACACGCCCGACGCGCTCGACGACGACGCGCTCGACGACAACCTCGAGGCCGACCGTGAGCTGAGCGCCTACGCCGCCTCGAACATTCAGATTCTCGAAGGGCTCGAAGCGGTGCGCAAGCGCCCGGCCATGTACATCGGCGACGTGGGCATGCGCGGCCTCCACCACCTCGTCTACGAGGTCGTCGACAACGCCATCGACGAAGCGATG
>PXTR01000093.1 GCA_003023245.1 Bacteroidetes bacterium QS_8_68_15
CGATCCGGAATCTCATTCGGATTATTGGCAGCCAAACCGAGGGAGATCCCGCATCAAGTGCGGGATGACACGCTGGTTTGATTGGTTTTCGCCATACCTAACAACCAGGGTAACGTATTCGAGCTTCAATGGAGTCTGAATGGCATTGCCAGCAGAACCAAAGCGCAACCGATTCGGCCTGCTGTCCTCACGCAACACGGATCACGCATCACTCAATCCACAAACAGCGTCGAAATCGAGTCGTCGGTGTAGATGCGGCGGATGGCGTCGGAGAAGAGGCCCGCCACGCTGACGACTTCGATCTTGTCGGCCGATCGGCGGAGCGGAATGGTGTCGGTGACGACGAGGCGGTCGAGGGCAGAGCGTTCGATGCGCTCATACGCCGGCCCGGAGAGCAGGGCGTGCGTGCAGGCGGCCGTGATGTCCTGCGCGCCGGCCTCGCGGAGCGCGTTGGCCCCGGTGGTGAGCGTGCCGGCGGTGTCGACGATGTCGTCGATAAGAATGACGTTGCGCCCGGCCACGTCGCCGACGATGTTCATCACTTCGGCTTCGTTCTGAGTAGGGCGGCGCTTGTCGATCAGCGCCAGGTCGGCGCCGATGCGCTTGGCGTAGCCGCGGGAGCGGCCCAGCGAGCCGGTGTCCGGCGCCACGACGACCAGGTTCGAGCGGTCCATCTTGCGAAAGTAGTCGTTTAACACGACCGAGGCGTACAGATGATCGACCGGCACGTCGAAAAATCCCTGAATCTGCGGAGCGTGCAGGTCCATCGTGAGGACTCGGTCCACCCCCGCGGCAGTGAGCATGTCGGCCATCAGCTTTGCAGCAATCGAGACGCGCGGCTGGTCTTTGCGCTCCTGGCGCGCGTAGCCGAAGTACGGGATGACCGCCGTGATGCGCGAGGCGGAGGCGCGCTTCGCCGCATCGACCATCAGCAAAAGCTCCATCCAGTTGTCTGCACACGGGTGCGTCCCGTTCTGGCCCTCCGGCCGCTGCGGCTGCGTGCTCTGGATGAGAAACACGTCCTTGCCGCGAATCGACTCGCCGAAGCGCACGTAGATCTCGCCGTCGGAGAAGTCGCGGTGCGTGATTTCGCCGAGGTCCTTACCGTGCGCGACGGAGATCTTGCGCGCCAGGTCGGGGTTGGAGCGCCCGGCGAAAATGGCGACGGGATCGTCCAGAGAAGTCGTCTGCATGACGGGGCAGGACGTAATGCGTGATGCGTGATGCGTGAGGACAACGCCCCGATTCGCTCACGCTTCGATACGACCGGCGCGGCCAATCGGAAAGCGTTGACGCTCGAATGGGTTGGGGCGCCGGTAGTCGATGAAAAGCGGTCGCACGCAACGCGCTCCTGCGCATCACGCGAAAGCTGCCCGGGAAGGATTCGAACCTTCACCAGCGGCTCCAAAGGCCGATGTGCTGCCATTACACCACCGGGCAAGATGGCCGGCGTGTGGAGAGCACCCACCGGGCCGGTGCAACGGGCGGGGAGGAACGCAAAGTACGCGCTGCAAGCGGCGAATGTCAACGGAAGGCCGGGAGGCGGGTTCGTCGCAGGGCCGGTCAAGCGGAGCCTTCGCAAAAGATTTATCGCACGCCGCATCGACGGTTTCGTCTTGCCTCCTTTTGTAGACTTGCGAGTTGTAGACTTGCGAAGATGGGCCGCAATGAATCGCGCAGTTGCACAACATGCAGTTGCACAACATACAGAAGCCGTCTTCTGCTGCGTCGCTCCCCGCCGCTACGATACGTTCCCGTAATTGCATCCGCGGGATTCCTGTACACGGCGACCCGTTCGGGAGGGGGCGCGTAATGTGTGTTACGCGATGGCTGTTTGTTGAAGGCCGCTAACCAGACATTCGCTGAACAGACCATTCGACCATCAGCGGTTTCTGAGCGGCATTGCCCGTAGGTCCAGTGCAGCTTCAACGAGTAGCCTGGATGGCGTCTCGCCTCCTCCGGCCGTGACGGAGTGACCTGAAAACCATCCACGATCTACCATCTACAATCCACCGCCCCTCACCCGTCACGTTTCACGCATCACGTTTCACGCATAACGCCCCCAATCCCCGCCCTGTGCCCGACGACCTTGCCCCCGCTGCCGACGCCGCCGCCGACGACATCATTGGCATCCTGAGCGGCATGGGGCCGTACGCCGGGTTGGACCTGGCGCAAAAAATTCACCGCCACACCGCCGCTCAGGTCGACCAGGAGCACCTGTCGGTGGCGCTGTTGTCCTACCCCGGCTGGATTCCCGACCGCAGCACCTACCTCTTCGACCACGCGAAGCCGAACCCGACGCCCGCACTGGCGAAAATCGCCCGCCGCCTCGAAGCCGCCGGCGCCACCGCCGTCGGGATGCCCTGCAACACCGCGCACTGCCCCCCCATCTTCGACGCGCTCACCGAGCGACTCGCCGACGCCGGCTCGCCGGTGCGCTTCGTGCACATGATCGAAGAGACGGCACGCTACCTAAAAGAACAGCACCCCGGCGTGGAGCGCGTGGGCGTGCTCTCCTCGCTGGCGGTGTACCGGCTCTCGCTCTACCGCGACGTGCTCTCCGAGGCCGGCTTCACCGTCGTGCGCCCCGACGAAGAGATGCAGGTCGCGAGGGTCAACCCCGTGATCTTCGACGAAGACTACGGCATCAAGGCGCAGAGCGCCCCGGTGACCGACCGCGCCCGCCGCGCCCTGCTGCGCGCCGCCGACGGCCTTGCGGACCACGGCGCGGAGGCGATTATCCTGGGCTGCACAGAATTCCCGCTGGCTATCCCCCAACGCGGGGCGCACGGCTTGCCAATGATCGACCCGACGCGCGTCCTGGCCCGCGCGCTCATCCGCACCGCCGCCCCCGAAAAGCTGGCCGCCGCTTCCCCCGACGAACCGCACCCTGCTCCGGCCGGTTGATTGGTCCGCCGGTTGGCTGGAAAAATAGAGCCGGAACTGAACGAGAACTCCGTCCGCGCCCGGCGTGTTCGACGCCATACGAACGAATCCCCGTGCAGCCATGCCTCCGCCCCCCCAGGATCCGTCGTCCCGGTTCAGTCCCTCCACCGAGGACTACCTCAAGGCCATTTACAAGCTCGAAGACGACGGCCCGGTCGCCACGAAGGCCCTGGCGCAAGCGCTGGACATCGCCCCACCGTCCGTCACCGAAATGACCAAACGCCTCGCCGAGCGCGGCCTCGTCGAGCGTGAGCCGTACAAGGGCGCGACGCTCACCCGCGCGGGCACGAAGATGGCCCTGGAAGTGCTGCGCCACCATCGCCTGCTGGAGTTGTATTTCAAAGAGGTGATGGACTACTCGTGGGACGAGCTGCATGAGGAAGCGGAGCAGCTCGAACACCACATTTCCGAGACGTTCGAGGAGAAAATCGACGAGCTGCTGGGCTTTCCCGCGCGCGACCCGCACGGCCACCCCATCCCTTCGCGCGCCGCCGACGCCGTCGAAGACGTCGCCACCCGGCGCCTCGCCGACCTGGAGGAAGGCGACCGGGCCGTCGTCTGCCACCTTGCCGACGACGATCCGGCGCTCTTGGAGCATCTCGAGGAGCGGGACCTGCTGCCGAGCGCAAAGCTCGACGTGGAGGCCGCCGAAGCGTTCGACGGGCCGTTGACGGTGCGCGTGGAGGGACGCGAGCCGCAGATCGTGGGGCGGGTGGTGGCGCAGAGCGTCTTCGTACGCCCGATGTAGTGCTGTGTCAATCGTCACTATTTGAGTAGCGGTCTCTGCTCACCTGCGGTGCCCTGAGCAGCCTGAAAAAGACGATGGACGACCGACGACGGAGCGGCGTGGCGTCGTCCGTCGTCTGTCGTCGAAGCTTCGTGGCAGAACCTCCTCGGAGGACCAAGAATCACGCTTGATTCAACGGCCGTTAGCCACCAGCTGTTAGTGCAGCTTCAAGTCGAAGATTTGAGCTTCGACGGGGGAGGGCCGAAGGCCATACCCTTGCGGTGCTAAGGACGGGGGACGGCCGACGGCCGTCTCTTGGTTCGCCATGCCGCTTTCTGTGATTGGCGGTCGGCGCCGACTCACAACGGTTGCATTGAGTGTGCATTAGCGATTAGCTCTCGGCTGTCAGCGACCAGGGACCGACGGCTGCCTGCTTCCCCACCGAAAGCAAAACGTAACGGCGGCGCGGGGGCGAGCGGTTGGCAAGAAAGCGGCGTGCTGGCTACTTTGCCTCACAGCGCGCCCCGTCTTTCCGCCGTTTGCTCATTGTACCCATGTCCAAGAAGCCGCGCG
>PXTR01000094.1 GCA_003023245.1 Bacteroidetes bacterium QS_8_68_15
GCTGATCAGCAAAGCCGTCGGCGAGCGGCTGCACTGCGTCTTCGTCGACAACGGCGTGTTGCGCAAGAATGAGTTCGCGGAGGTGCAGGAGGCGTTCCGGGGCCACTTCGACCTGGATCTCAACGCCATCGACGCCTCGGAGCGGTTTCTGGAGCGCCTGGGCGGCGTGACCGACCCTGAGGAGAAACGCGTGACCGTCGGCAACACGTTCATCAAGGTCTTCGAAGAGGCCACCGACGAGGTCGCCGCGCGCGTCGGGCGGCGGCCCGAGTTCCTGGCGCAGGGCACCCTTTACCCCGACGTGATCGAGAGCGTCAGCTTCAAAGGGCCGTCGCAGACGATCAAGACGCACCACAACGTCGGCGGGCTGCCCGAGGAGCTGGATTTCGACCTGGTCGAGCCGTTCCGGGAGCTGTTCAAAGACGAGGTGCGCGAGATCGGCCGGCTCCTGGGCGTGCCGGAGAAGATCGTGGGACGCCACCCGTTTCCGGGGCCGGGGCTGGCCATTCGCCTCGCCGGGCCGGTCTCGCGCGAGAAGCTGCACCTGCTGCGCGAGGCGGACGCCATTTTCATCAGCGAGCTGCGCGACAAGGACTTCTACGACGAGGTGTGGCAGGCCTTCGCCGTCTTGCTGCCGGTGCAGACCGTCGGCGTGATGGGGGACGAGCGCACCTACGAGGACGTCGTCGCCCTGCGCGCGGTGACGAGCGTGGACGGGATGACCGCCGACTGGGCGGAGCTGCCGCACGACTTCCTGGGCCACGTGGCAAACCGGATCGTCAACGAGGTGCCCGGCATTAACCGCACCGTCTACGACATCACCTCCAAGCCGCCGGCGACGATCGAATGGGAGTAGCGGGGCGGTTCGGGGTTTGGGGTTTCGCGTTTTGGGTTTTCACTTCCATTACCGTCCGATTCGTTATGAACGACCGACGATTTCCCATTCGTGGCCCGGTCGCGTTTGGTCTCGCGCTCGTGCTCGGCGTCGCTGCCACACTTCCGGCGGGCGCGGCGTGGGCGCAGGGCGGCTTTGGGGGCGGTGAGCCGGGCGCGGCCGAAGACCCGGCGGTGCCGCAAATCGACGAGGCAGAGTCGGCCTTTCGGCGCGGCGTCGAGGCGTTCGAGGCGGGCGACTACGAGCTGGCGGTGCAGCGCTTCGACGTGGCGGCCGACAGCTACGAACTGCACCAGAAGACGACCGCGGCGGCGCTGATGGCGGCAAAGGCGCTCTACCGGAGAGGCGAGTACGCGCGCGCTGACGAGCGGCTGTCGGCCTTTCTGCGCGAGTACCCGTCGAGCAGCTATCTCGGCGAGGCGCGGCGCGTGCGCGGCTACGCTCGTCAGCAGCTCGGGCTGGGCGGCGGCGGCGGCGGGGCGGCCGACGTCCTCGAGCTCGGCGTCGCCCTTCCGCTCACCGACCAGGACGCCGCGCTCACGCAGGCGATGTTCAACGGCATTCAGCTGGCCGTGCAGCGCCAGAACGGAGACCCCGGCGGCGCGCAGGAGGCGGCGGTGCGCATGATCTTCCGCGACACCGAAGCTTCGGCCGACGGGGCGCAGGAAGCTGTGCGCGCCCTCGATGAGGAAGGCGCCGACGTGGTCGTGGGGCCGCTCTACAGCCGCACGGCCCGGCCCGCCGGTGCGGTCGCCGAAGAGGCGCGCCTTCCGATGATCGCGCCGCTGGCGACCGAGCAGGGCGTCAGCCAGGGGCGGCGCTACGTCTTTCAGGCCAACCCGACTATCGCCATGCGCGGGCGCCAGATGGCGGTATTCGCCGACCAGAGCCTGCGCATGGAGCGCTTCGGGGTCGTCAGCCAGCCGGAGGGCACCCTGAGCCACACGCTCGCCGAGAGCTTTCGCGCGGAGGTCGAGCGCCGCGGCGGGCGGGTCGTCTTCTCCGACACGCTCGACGGGCTGCGCGCGTGGAGCCGCCTCAACGAGCGCGTCCGCGCCAGCGCGATGGCGAACGTCGAAGCGGTCTACATGCCCGTCAGCGGGGGCGACGCCGGGCGCTACGTGCAGGCGGTGCTCACCGCGCTGGACCGCGCCGACGTGCCGCGCCTGCGCCTGCTGGGCAACGGCGAATGGCACGACCTGCCGATCGAGGAGACCGCCAGCCGCTACCGCGTCACGTATTCGAATGCGTTCCGCGTCGCCCCCTCCGCCCCGCAGGTGCAGGCCTTCATCGAGCGCTACCGCCAGGCCTACGGCCAGACGCCCGACCAACGCTCCGCCACGGGCCGCCGCCTGGCCTACACCGGGCGCGACGTGACGCGCTTCCTCCTGGCCGCCCGCCAGAGGCGCGCCTCCGGCGAGGCCGATGCCCCGTCCTCGCTGCCGGCGATTCTGCGCGAGGCGCCGCGCTTCGACGGGATGGGCTTGCGCATCAATTTCGAGGGGGCGAACGTCAACGAGGCGATGTTCTACCACCGCTACCGCAGCGGGCGTCTGGAGCTGTTGCGGTGAGCGTGATGCTGCTTTCGACGTGGCCTGGAATGGAGGACCGAAGCGACAGGGTTCTCTGACGGGCTTCTGCTGGTCGTATCGAAACGCAGACGGCTCGGCTTGGTGTCATCACGCATCACGAAAAAGGAACAGCCGTCGTCCGCACGCCGTAGACAACGCCTATTTAGAGTGTCAACTTCCGGTTTTTGCTCTTCTTCTCCCCGCTCATGTTTTCCCTTTCCCGCGTCCCTGCTTTCGCCGCACTCGCGCTGGCGCTTCTGGTCGGAAGCGTCGCCGCCGGCGGGTGCTCCGGCTCGGGCAAGGTGAGCGCCTCGACCGCGCAGGAAGCCTTCAACAAGGGCACCGACGCCTACGAGAATGAAAACTACGACCGCGCCGTATCCTACTTCCGAAAAGTGTTCACCTACGGGCGCGAAAACGAATGGGCCGACGACGCGCAGCTTTACCTGGCGCGCTCCTACCGCGAGAACGAACGCTACCTGATGGCCGCCAACCAGTTCAAGCGATTCGCGCAGCTGTACCGCAGTGACGAGCGCGCCGCGCGTGCTCAGTACGAGCGCGCCTTGGCCCTCTACCGCCTCTCGCCGGATTACGAACTCGACCAGACCCAGACCAAAAAGGCGCTCAACCGCTTTCGCCTGTTCACCGACCGCTACCCGCAGCACGAAAAAACCGCCGCGGCCGAGAAGAAGATCAATGAGTTGCGCGGCAAACTCGCGCGCAAGCAGCTGGCCGCCGGGCGCCAGTACGAACGCCGCGAACTCTGGGAGGCGGCCGCTCACGCTTACGCAGGCGTCTTCGACCAGTATCCGGACACGCGCTGGGTCGACGAGGCGCTGCTGGGCTCGGTGCGCGCGAACGTGTCCTACGCTGAGCGCAGCATTCAGAAAAAGAAAGCCGAGCGCTACCGCCGGGCCGTCGAAAGCTACCAGCGCCTCAAGCAGATTTTTCCCGACAGCCCGCTGCTCGACGAGGCCGAGCCGCTGCATGAGACGGCCTCGAAGCGTCTCGACGCGCTCGAAGAAGGCAACGAAGCGGACGAAACGCTCGCCGGCGCCGAAGGGTGAGTTCCCTCCGGGGGAGCAGCCTCCGCGGCAAAACCGTTCCGCGGCCGAAGCGCGTAGCCGCTCGCGCGCCCCCGCCCGCTGGAAACTGGAAAAGAGACGGGTCCGTTCGTTCGTGAGGGGAGACAGAGGAAGATTTGCAGTGAGCAATGCGTACGCATCGGCGCACGCGCTCTGCGCGAAGAAACGCTCCAGGGGCAGACGTACGCCCTCCGAGGGGCGAGCGGACGCAGCGACCACCGACCTCCCTCCCGCTCTGCCTGCTTCCGTGGATGTTGGACTGTTCGGCGGCACCTTCGACCCGCCCCACGTCGCCCACCAGATCGTCGCCGAGGCGGTGCGTGAGCAGTTCGCCCTCGAGCAGGTGTGGTGGACGCCCGCTCACACCGCCCCGCACAAAGCAGACGCCGCGACCGCCGGCGCCTCTTCTCCGCAGCACCGCCTGGCGATGACGCGCCGCGCCACGGCCTCTCACTCCGCCTTCGCGGTGCGCCGCGAGGAACTCCGGCGTGGGGGCACCTCCTACACCGTCGAGACGCTGCGCCGCCTCACCGAACGCCATCCCGACACGCGCTTTTCGCTCATTCTGGGGGGCGACAGCCTGGCGGGCTTCTCGTCATGGCGCCGCCCCGAGGAAATTGTCCGCCGCACTGCCCAGCTGCTCGTCTACCGCCTCCCTCCGCTACCTCGTCCCCGCCCCGGTGCGCGCCTACATCGAAGAACACAACCTGTACGCTCCGCGCCGCTCGTCGGTCGAGTAGGCGAAACCCTGGAACGGGAAGACCCTCCGCTGCCGGGCCCCATTCCTCACGCTGCGGCCTGAAGCACCTTCAACTTTCCACGTTCAACGTTCAACTGAGGCCTCGTGACCGACCGACCGACCGCCCTCTACGACAAAGCCTGCCAGCTCGTCTTCGCGCGGCTGGGGTCGAACCTGCCGCCGGTCACCTCTGCCGAGGAAGACATCGAGCGCGTCGAAGCCCTGCTGGACCGCTGCCCGCTCGGCGGGCTGATCTTTTTCAACGGCCAGTGGCCCACCTCGCGCGACGCCATCGCCCGCGCGCAGGCCGCCAGCCGCTTCCCGCTCCTCGTCGGGGCCGACATCGAGCGCGGCATCGGGCAGGAGGTGAAAGGAGCCACGCTCTTCCCGCACGCTATGGCCTTCGGCGCCATCGGCCCGGACAGCCGGGAAGACGCCGAGACGCTCGTCGAGGAATCCGCCAAAGTGACTGCGCGTGAGGGCCGCGCAATGGGCATCCACATCACCTTCGCCCCGGTGGCCGACGTCAACCTCACGCCCAAAAACCCCATCATCGCCACGCGCGCCTTCGACGACGACCCCGAACACGTCGCGCGCCTGGTGCGCGCCTACCTGCGCGGCTGCAAGGAAGAGGGCATGCTCGCCACGCCCAAGCACTTCCCCGGCCACGGCCGCACCACCGCCGACCCGCACGCCGAGATGCCGCTCGTGGAGGCCTCGCGCGCAGAGCTGGACGAGACGGATTTCATACCGTTCCGCGCGGCCTTCGACGAAGGCGCCGATCTGGTGATGAGCGCGCATGTGGCGTTTCCCGCCCTCACGGGCAATGATGAAACGCCCGCCACCGGCTCGAAAAAAATCATGCGCGGTCTCTTGCGCGACGAGATGGGCTTCGACGGCCCCGTCGTTTCCGACAGCCTCATCATGGGCGCAGTGAAAGACAACATCAACCCCGGCGCGCAGGCGGCCGCCCTCGTCGAGGCGGGAGTGGACCTGCTGCTGGACCCCGACGAGCCAGAAGCCGTCGCGCAGGGCATCGTGGACGCCGTCGAAGACGGAACCCTTTCGGAGGATACCGTCGACGAGGCGGTCGCGCGCGTCTGGCAGCTCAAGGAAACCCTTCTCGAACGCCGCGGCCGCGAAGAGGCCTTCCCCACCACCGCTGAGCACGACCCCGAAGAAAGCGCGCAGGTCGGGAGCGAAGCCCACCAGCAGCTCTCGAGGCGCATCGCCCACGAGGCGGTCACGGTGCTGGACAACGGGACCGGCGCGCTCCCGCTCTCGGCCGATCAGGGGGAGAAGATGGTCTTCGTGCGCCTCGCTGCCGGGGAGCACACCGACAACGTGCTCCTGGCCAAGAGCGTGCAGGAGACCTTCCCGCAGGCGCGCTACTACGCCGCCGGTCCCGACGTGGAACAGCGCGAGTTGGACATCTTGCGCCGCGAAGCCGCCGACGCCGACACGGTGGTGCTGGCGCTGCGCGTGGAGCCGGCCGCCTGGCACGAATTCGGCCTCACGCCCTCACAGCAGCGCTTCGCCGAGACCCTCGTCGCAGAGCATCCCACCGTCGTCGCGGCGCTGGGAAGCCCCCACGTGCTCGAAGAGTTTCCCGACGCCACCGCGCGGCTGTGCGCCTACAGCGACGTACCCGCCTCGCAGGAAGCCCTCGTCGCCGCCCTCGCCGCGCACTGACGCCGCTTCGATCAGTACACGTTTTTCTGCCGATCTGACGCCGGCGGCCAGCAGTCCAGCAGCCGGCGCACGGCGACGATCTGGCCGGTGTGGTAGCTGGTGTGGTCGGCCACCAGGAGCGCCTGGCGCAGGTAGGTGTGCGTTTCCTCGGCGGTGTGCGGGACGGGCGCGTGCAGGTCGTCGGTGTCTTCGATCAGCGTCTTGAGCGCGCGGCGGTCCTCGGCGAACTGGCTGCGGCTCTCGTCCCAGGCGTCCGTCGAGGGCGGGGCCGGCGTAGGCGGCCAGTAGTCGGCGGGCCAGTCCGGCTGCTCGTAGCCGGGGGCGGGGCGGCAGTAGTCGAGGATGTCGCGCTGGGCGAGGCGCGCGTGCTCGACCAGTTCCCACGGCGAGTACGGAATCGCCTCGGGGCGGCGGCCCTGCACGTCGGGCGGCACCCCTTCGGTGGCGGTGGCGAAGGGGCGGCGCGCGCCCTTTTCGTCCAGCAGCGTGAGCACGCGCGAGCGCAGCGGGTCGTCGTCGAGAGCCATCGCGGGAGACGAGGGGGAAAGAAGCGGGCAGGTCAGGAGTCGGCAGGAAGGAAGGAGCGCTCTGCGCCCGGCGGCGGGATGAAGGCGCTGTCGGGCGGCGTGGTGAAGCGCGGGTCACGCAGCGTCACGCGGCCGACGGGGTCGCCGTGCGGCCCCTTCGTTTTCGACCAGTCGTGGAAGGTCCACCGCGTCGGCACGGGCACGCCGCTCACGGTCTCGTAGCCGCCGTAGACGACGGCGTGGGGGGAGGTCGTCTCCCCGGCGGTAGTGTCCTCCGCGCTGTCGGAGGCGAAGTAGCCCATCGCGGCGAGGCGGCCGGATTGCGGATCGCGGTAGAGCACGTACCGGTCGCCGGGGCCGTCGCCGGGGCCGCCGCCGGAGGCGAAGGTGAGCCGCGCGGCCGGCATCGTTTCGTCGAAGGCGGCGTCGTCCTGCGGGGAGGCTTGCTGGATCGGCATCCGCCCGCGGCGGGTGAAGCGCGTGCCGGGGGAGCGCAGCTTGTAGGGCGCGGCCAGGAAGTACGGCCACGTGCGCAGCTGAACGCGCGCATCCGGCAGCGCGGCGGTGTCCGGCGCGACCCACGCCCGGCGTCCGTCGAAGACGGCGACCGTGTCGCCGCCCGCCTCCAGGCGCACGCGGCCGTCCTTGCCGGTTTCCATCAGCAGTCGGCCGTCGAGCGTCGGCTTCCCGCCGAAGCGCCCGGTAAGCTCGGCCGCCAGCGCGTCTTGTTGCCGCCACACCGAGTCGGCGTGCGCCTCTTCGATGGGCTCGACGAAACGGGCGGGGAATGACGACATGGTGTCCAGCGCGACGCGGGCGGAGTCGCTGAGGGCGGGCGTCTGCGGCGCGTCGGAACAGCCGGCAAGCCCGCCGCCGGCGGCCAGCAATGCGAAGACGGCGAATGGGAGAGCAACGGCGGCGCGCATGGCGGCAGCAAGGGGGAAGACCGAAAAACGGCGGCGAGGCCCGACGACGGAAGCGCTTTCACACGTTTTCACAGGGTACGCAACGCGACGTTCATTTTCCAACCGGCTGCAATCGAGAAGCCAACGCGTTTTACGACTCTCGCAGCGCCCCGCCCAGTTGGAGCGCCGCCAGCTCGCGGTACAGGCCGTCCGGGCGCGCCATCAGGTCGGCGTGCGTGCCCGTTTCCACGAGGCGGCCCTCATCGAGCACGAGGATGCGGTCGGCGTCCTGCACCGTCGAGAGGCGGTGCGCGATCACGAAGGTAGTGCAGCCGCTCATGAGCCGGTCAAACGCCTGCTGAACGGTCTGCTCGCTGGCCGCGTCGAGCGAGGAGGTCGCCTCGTCGAGCAGCAGGAGCGGCGCGTTCCGCAGGAGCGCCCGCGCGATGGCGACACGCT
>PXTR01000095.1:0-2507 GCA_003023245.1 Bacteroidetes bacterium QS_8_68_15
CCGCCCGAGACGACCGCCGAATCTGATCCACGAGCGAGTGCCGCTCCCCCTTCGGCCAACCCTTTGACGCCTCAAAAATCCGCATCGCCCCCCGAAACCCCGCCCGATACACCCGAAGCTCCTCATGCCGCGTAACAGCCATCGGCCTGATTCTGTCGTTTCGAAGAAAGACACTCCCACACCCCCGCACTCCCGAACCCCCACGCTCAAGAACCGTCCATCTTTCCACTAACGGCAGACGCCCCCTCGAAGAACGTCTTCAGGTTTGCCGCCTCCACTGGCAGCACCGACACGTCCGCCTCGTCGAGGATCTCGCCCAGGTCGTCGATGTACTGCTCCACCAGGCGCGCCTTGACCGCCAGCGAGCCGCCCGGTTGGGCGATCGCCTTCGCGATGCGCTCGGTCCCGCGCGCGGTGGCCCCCGCCAGGAGCTCCACTTCGCGCGCCCGCCCTTTTGCCTCATTGATGCGCTTCTGCTTATCGCCTTCGGAGCGCAGGATGGCTTCTTGGCGCTCCCCCTCGCTCACGTTGACGCGCGCGTCGCGGTCGCCGGTGGACTCGGTGATCTCGGCCCGCTTGTCACGCTCGGCCTCCATTTGCTGCTCCATCGTCAGCACCACCTCGTTGGACGGCTCGATGTCCTTGATCTCGTAGCGCATCACCTTGATGCCCCACGGGTCGCTGGCCTTGTCGATCTCGCGGACGATGTTGTCGTTCATCGCCTCGCGCTCGCTGAAGGTGTCGTCGAGCGTGATCTTCCCGATCTCCGAGCGCATCGTCGTCTGCGCCAGGTTGACCGAGGCCACGCGGTAGTCGTTGATCCCGTAGCTGGCCTTGTAGCTGTCCATCACCTTCAGATAGACGAGCCCGTCGACCTCCACCTCGATGTTGTCGCGCGTGATGCAGCGCTGCGACGGCACGTCGATCACCTGCTCGCGGATCTCCTGCCGGTAGGCCGCCTGGTCAATGAACGGAATCAGAAAGTGAAAGCCCGGCTCGAGCTTCTTCTTGAACTTGCCGAGCCGCTCGAGGATGACCTCCTCGCGCATCGTCACGATGATAAACATCTTCCTCACCACGATCACCGCGGCGAGGATGAGAACGAGTAGAACAGTCCACATGGTTGGGTGCGGGCGTCTGGGAGTGCGGGTGTGTGGGTGTTTTCAAACCGCGCCGTCTCAGGTGAGCGGAACCGTCCGCCAGCAATCCGTAGGCGCACAGCGCGGTGTGCCCTCTTGGAGGCCGACCAAAAACGAACGATCCACCGGCGTCAGCGCGCACGGTCGGGGATTCACATTGGGGGTGGGCGGGAAAAGCGTCACGCCCTACGGCCCGTCGCGTCGGGCCCCGGCCGGGCCTTGCGGGGAGCGGCGCGCAGCAGGGCCGCCGTCAATGCGCCCCGGGGGCCTCATCCTCCCCGGACGACGAAGCGGCCCCGGGCCGGTCGGCGTGCCACTGCCAGAAGGCCGAGGCCACGCCGGCGGCCGCGACGGCGCCGAGGGTCACGCGGTCGAGCGACCCGTTGACCGCGTAGACCAAAAGTGCGGCCCCAGCCGCCGCCAGCAGGCCAAAGCCGAGATGTTTGGCCAATCGCAGCATAGAAAAAAGCGCTTCGTGTGGGTACACGAAAAGACGGCGCCAAAAGATTCACGCGCTGCCGCCGTCCATCGTTCGTGGTCCGTCGTCCAGGCGGCGCTCCGCGCCGTCCCCCGGCAGCGTGCCCGTCGGCTCGACGACCCACGTCAGGTTGTCGCGGTAGACGATGCGCGCCTCGGTGCCAGGCGTGAGCGTCTGGTCCTCCTCGGGCACGCGCGCCCGCCACTCTGCTCCGCGGAAGCGGATGCGGCCCTCTTCCCCGAGCCCGCCGACCGCCTCGGTCACGGTCACCACCTCGTCGAGGGCGTCGACGTCCTCGTTGGTCATCTGCCGCCGCGTGTCGCCGCCGAAGTAGCGCGTGGCCAGGGGCCGCAGCGCCACGACCAGCCCCAGCGACAGAAAACTCCACACGATCACGGCGACGAACGGGTTGCCCAGCACCCCCAGCAGACGCAGCGCCGCCACCAGCACGCCGCTGAGCCCCAGAAAAAACGACACGCCCCCCGGCAGCGCCGCCTCGGCGAGCATCAGCACCACCCCTCCGCCGAGAAAGCTCCACGTCAGCAGCTCGGGCGTCCACTCCATGACCGTCGGGAAGCTGTGTTCGAAGAACAGGGATTGCGACATTTTTCTACACGAAGCGCAAGAAGAGGTTCTTGCTTTTTCCGTCTCATTGAGAAAACCCGGAGCAGCTCGTTAGGTTAAAGAAGCGCGAGAACTTGTGAGATGATCCGCAGGGCAACGTGTTTCCCTTTCTCAATGATGTGCTCGCCGCGAGATGGTAGGTAACCCAAGTTGTGAGGTATGGCGAGAACCAATCAAACCAGCGTGTCATCCCGCACTTGATGCGGCGCCGCCCGCGAGGGGGCAAGTGCTCCTGGGGCGGATCTCCCTCGTCGGTTTGGCTGCCA
>PXTR01000095.1:2586-11090 GCA_003023245.1 Bacteroidetes bacterium QS_8_68_15
GCCGCCCGCCCGCTTCTTTCGCTTCATGCCGCCGTCTCTTCCCCTCGCCGAGGCGCTCGCCGAACGCCTGCTCGCCCGCTTCCCGCCCGACCACGCCTACGACCGCGTCGCCCTCGAAGCGTCGACCTCGACTGCGGACGCCTCGACTGCGGACGCCCCCACCGGCGAGGCCGTCGTCATGCCGCGGACGGTGCGCCATTTCGTGGAGCGCATGATGGCGCGCCGCGTCGAGATCGAGCGCGAGCATCTGCGCGTCCTGCGCCAGCCCTGGCTCGACCACGAGCACGCCGACGTGCGCCGCGCCGAAGAGCATCTCCTCGAAGCCGTGCGCCGCCACGTGCGCATCCCGGCGGCGGCGTGGGAGCGCGTCCTGCGCCACGCCTCCGGGCGCGTGGCCGCCCACCTCGTGCACCCCGTGCCCACGCTGGCGGACTTCGTCTTCGGGGAAACCGTCACCGACGCCGAAGCCTCCCCACCGGAGGAAACGGACGCCCCGCCCGACGCGCTCTCCGCCGAGGTGGTGCTACGCCGGCTCAGCTACTTCGCCGCCTACGCCTACCTGCGCAAGGCCGTGCGCACCTACGTCGAGCAGCGCGACGTGCCTTCCTTCCAGCGCGAGCGCCTGGCGACCCTCCTGCGCCGCGTGGACGAGCGCATGTGCGCCGAGCACGACACCGAAGACTGGCTGCGCCTGCTTCAGCCGCTCTTCGCGCTCGCCCGCGTCGCCTACCCCGACCACGACGGCGTGCCGGTCGATCTGCTGGACTCGTTTTTCGACGAAAAAGACGCCGACCAGCCCCGCGCGCGGCTCCGCGAGGCCGCCCGCCGGCACGACCTGGCCATCCTCTCCCCCGCCGCGCTCAGGGAAATCCTCGACGGCTCTGCTCCCACCACCGCTACCCGCAAAGACGAAGCGCCTTCGGAGGAGCAATCCGCGCCGGGCGAGCAGCCGGCTCCGGACGAGCAGGACGAGCCTCTTCCGCTCTGGAAACAATTTCAGCAGTCGGCTGGGTCGACGGAGCGGGAGGAACGCCCCCCGCCGCCCGCCCGCGAGGGCGGCGACAGCGCCCGCCCGCGCTGGCAGCAGTTCGACGGCGGCGAAACGGCCCCGGAGCGCGGCGCAGAACGAGCCGAGCCGGAGACCGCCTCGCCGGAAGCAGGCACGCCGGAAGCAGGCACGCCGCCTCCCTCCTCGGCCCCGCCGCTTCGCTCGCTCGAAGAAGAGGTCCTCGGCCACGCCGCCGACAACCGCGCGCTGTTCGTGCGCGAGCTGTTCGACGGCTCGCGCGATGCGTACGAGCGCGTGCTGCACCGCCTTCGCGGCGCCGACGACTGGAGCACCGCCACGCAGATTATCGCGAGCGACGTGTTTCGCGCCTACGGCGTCAACATTTACAGCGACGCGGCGCGCTCCTTCACCAATGCCGTCGAAGCCCGCCTGCGATGAGGTGCAAACGGCCGAGCCCGCGCCCCGCACCGTGTTAAGTTTTTTGGAGCGCCGCCCCGTTCGGTGAACCACGCCTGCCGCGCCGCGTGCGGAACTGGAGGCAAGTCGTCTGCCCGCTCCTTTCGCCGCTTCCCGTTCACACCTCCCACCATGCCCGCCGACGCCTCTTCCTCGCCCAAAAGGGCGTCTGCCCCCGCGGACGGAGCGGAGTCGCAGGCCGCCGCCGGCCCGTCTCCGTTGCGCCCCGCCGTTTTCGACGAGGCTCCGAACCTGGTCGCCGGCTTCTCGACGCGCGCCGGCGGAGCGAGCGAAGGCGCGTACGAGTCGCTGAACCTGGGCCTCTCCACCGACGACAAAGCCGCGCGCGTGCGGGAAAACCGCCGCCGCCTCGGCGCGGCGCTGGGCTTCGCGCCCGATCAGTGGGTCGTCGCCGGGCAGGTCCACGGCGACCGCATCCTGCGCGCCGAAGAGGCGGGCCTCGTCCGCGGCTACGACGGCCTCGTCACCGAGTGCGCCGGCCTGCTGCTCTGCATCAGCGCGGCGGACTGCGCGGCGGTGCTGATGGCCGACCCCGAAGCGGGCGTCGCCGGGGCCTGCCACAGCGGGTGGCGCGGCACCGTCCAGCGCATCTCGGCGAAGACCGTCGGCGAGATGAGCGCCCTCGGGGCGCGCCCGGAGCGCGTGCGCGCCTACGTCAGCCCCTGCATCTCGCTGGATCACTTCGAGGTCGGCGAAGAGGTGGCCGAGCGATTCGACGAGGCGTTCGTGCGCCGGCCGTCCTCCGCAGCCAACGAGGCGCCGAACGCGCAGCAGCAGCAGCACAAGCCGCACGTGGACCTGAAAGCCGCCATCGCCGCGCAACTCCGCGACGCCGGCGTCCCCGAGGAGCACATCGAGGTCAGCCCGCACTGCACGATCGGCGACCGCGACACGTTCTTCTCCCACCGCGCCTCCGGCGGCGTGACCGGCCGCATGATGGGCGTCATCGGGCTCGAAGCGTAGCTTCTCGCCGGACGGCGGACGGCCGACGGTGATTTCCCCAAAGACGACGCGCATCTGCCGCCACTCGCGTTACGCGCTGCCTCCTGTTTCTCTGCTTTCTCCACCAGCGGTCTGGAAACGATCCAGTGAGCGACAGCGAACGGACGACCCACGATCAAGCGAACGTCAGTGAGCAAACGACTCACGAAACCACCGTGGACCTTCAGATTCTCACCGCCGGCGGCACGATCGACAAGCTTTACTTCGACGCCAGGAGCGAGTACGAAGTGGGCGAGCCGCAGATCGGGCAGATCCTGCGCGAGGCCGGCGTCACCCTCGACTACGACGTGGAGGTGATGCTGCAAAAAGACAGCCTCGACCTGACCGACGCCGACCGCCGCCGCCTCGCCGAACGCACGGCCCGCACCGAGGCCCCGCAGGTCCTCATCACCCACGGCACCGACACGATGGCGCAGACGGCGCGCTCCCTCGCCGAGGCATTGCCCCCCGAAGAGAAGAGCGGCGCCGCCGCGTCCGGCAAGACCGTCGTCTTGGTCGGCTCGCTCAGTCCGGCGCGCTTCAAGTCCAGCGACGCGGTCTTCAACATCGGCTTCGCCGCCGCGGCGGTGCAGACGCTTGCGCCCGGCGTCTACATCGCCATGAACGGGCAGGTCTTCTCCGCCGGCGCGGTGCGCAAAAACCACGACGCCAACCGCTTCGAGCGCGCCGACGCGCCGGAGGAGGCGTAACGAAGGCGTCTCGCTTGTGCCCTGGCACAGCTACTTGGTGAACGTAGCTGAACGTCTGCTTTTCGCATTCGCAAACCTTGATCCCTGAGACGGCGAAATGCCCCTCGCCGCGCTCACTCCACGCGCAGGCGGTCGCCGGGCATCAGGTCGTTGGACGTCAGGCCGTTGAGCTTCTTGAGGCGGTCGACGGTCACGTCGTTCTTTTGCGCGATGCTCCAGAGCGACTCCCCGCTCTTGACGACGTAGTAGGCTTTGGACTTCTGGCCGGCGTCTTCTTCTTCCTCGGGGTTGCTCTCCTCCGAAGCCGACGACGTCTCGCTCTGCTCGTTCTGTTGCCCGCCGGTGTTGCCGGCATCCGCCACAGCCGAGCCGCTCGACGCGCTGCTGCTGCTGCTCGAGGTCCCGCCTTTTTCGACGAGCAGGCGCTCGCCGGCCTGCAAGCTGTTGGAGCGCAGGTTGTTCATCTTCTTCATGCGCTGGACGGAGGTGCCGTACTCGCGGGCGATAGCCCAGAGCGACTCCCCGGCCTGCACGGTGTGGTACGTGCCGCTGCCGCTCGGCTCGCTGCTGCCGGCGGAGGCGTCCTGCTGTTGCTGCTGCTGCGAGGCGGCGACCTGCTGTTGCCCGCCGGAGGAGGAAGCGCCCGCCCCGCCGCCGCTGCTGCTGTTCCAGGCCACGCGCTTCCCGCCGACGGTCAGGCGGTTCAGCACGTCGCCGACGCCGTCCACTTCGCCGGCGACCTCGGCCGCGACGCGGCCCTGCTCGCGCGTGGCGACGTTGCCAACGAGGGTGACACGCTCGCCGGTGACGCGCGGGTCGAAGTCGAACGGGCGCAGGCGGCGGTTCTCCACCAGCGCGGTCTTGACGTGCGTCGCCAGCGAGGCGTCCTCGATGCGCTCTTCGACGCTGCGCCCTTGGTCGGTCGCGGTGGGCGGATCGGCGGCGGAGGCGGTGGTCGTGCCGGCAGCGGCGGACGCCGCGGCGGGGGCCTGCTCATCAGGCGGGGCGGGGCCTTCCTGCTTTTTTGCGAACGCTCAAGACGGATTCTGGCGTCGACCCGTTCGGGGTGGCATTGCCGGTAGCCTCTCTGCGAGAGCGAATCGGCCTGTTTTCATCACGCGTCACGCATCACGCGTCACGATTCCAGCACCGCTTGCTCTTCGCCGTCGACCGCCTCGGCCTCGTGGTACTCCGTCTCGGTGCGCTCCGCGTCGATCTCGCTGTCCGTCGCGGCCTCGGCGAGGAAGCGCTCCGCGTCGATGGCGGCCATGCAGCCAGTGCCCGCCGCGGTGACGGCCTGGCGGTAGACGTGATCCTGCGCGTCGCCGCTGGCAAAGACGCCGTCGACGCGCGTATGCGTCGAGTCGCCCTCGGTAAGAATGTACCCCTTGTCGTCGGTGTCGAGCCAGTACGTAAACGGCCCGGTGTTGGGCGTGTGGCCGATGGCGATGAACAGCCCGTCCACCGGCAGCTCGTAGGTCTCGCCCGTCTCGTTGCGGACGACCTCCACGCCCTCGACCATGCTTTCGCCCAGCACGTCGACGACCTCCTGGCTCCACCGAAATTCGATTTGGTCGTTATCGAAAGCGCGCTCGGCCATGATCTCTGAAGCGCGCAACTCGTCGCGCCGGTGAATGACATGCACCTTCGAGGCGAAGCGCGTCAGGAAGAGCGCTTCTTCCATCGCGCTGTCGCCGCCGCCGACGACGGCGACCTCCTGGTCGCGGAAGAACGCTCCGTCGCACGTAGCGCAGGCGCTGACGCCCTTGCCCAGGAGGCGCTGCTCGTTGTCCAGCCCCAGGTACTTCGCCGAGGCGCCCGTGGCGATAATGACCGCCTGGGCGAACACCGGGGTTTTCCCGTCCACCAGCAGGCGAAACGGGCGCTCCGAGAAGTCCACGTCCGTGACGCGCCCGCTGCGCACCTCCGCGCCGAAGCGCGTGGCCTGCGCCTCGAAGTCGTCCATCATCTGCGGTCCCAGGACGCCCTCGGGGTAGCCGGGATAGTTCTCCACGTCGGAGGTCGTCATGAGCTGCCCGCCGGGCTCCTCGCCCTGGTAGACGAGCGGCTCCAGCGAGGCGCGCGCGGTGTAGAGCGCCGCCGTCCATCCCGCCGGCCCCGTACCGATGATGACGACCTGCCGCTCCTCGGCGGTCGAAAAATCGGCGTTGCCAATGGCCTCAGAGGCTTGTGTGACGTGCCCATTGGCGCTCGACGTTCCGTTCGTCTGCATAGTGCTTCGCGGTTTCGGATTTCAGGTTTAGGGTTTCGGGTTCGGGTTGGAGAACATTCAACCCGAAACCCGCAACACGAAACGCGCAACCGCCGTCAGGCCGGCTGCCCGGCCAGCGCTTCGAGCTTGTCGGCCAGCTCGCTCTTGGAGGCACCGCCGACGTGCTGCTCGGCGACTTCGCCGTCCTTGACGAACAGCAGCGTCGGAATGGAGCGCACGCCGTACTCCTGAGCAACTTTCTGATTTTCATCCACGTCGAGCTTGCCGACTTTGGCGCGCCCGTCGAAGTCCTCGGCCAACTCCTCGATGGTCGGGGCAATCTGACGGCACGGGCCGCACCACTCCGCCCAGAAGTCCACCAGCACCGGCTGGTCGGAGCTCAGGACTTCATCTTCGAAGTTCGCGTCGGTGAGCGTGATCGTCTTGCCGTCGTCAGCCATAAGTCTCGGGGTGCTTGGTTCGGAGAAGGAGGCGCGGAAAGCAAATGCCGCGCGCGAACGAACGGTTCGCCGGCGGGCTGTTCTTTCCACGAAAGGCGCATCGGGTCAAACCTGCGCGCGCGGGCGGGGTTTCTCGCTCCCACAGGCTTCTGCGAAGATAGCAATCACCGCTCCGCTCTATCCGTTGAAACTGCACTAAAGCTACGACGGGGGCCCGTCCTCGTCGGGCGGCAGAAAGCGGCCCTGGCGCGCGCGCAGCCCTATCCAGAGCGGCGCGAGCAGGCTGAAGAGGTCGCGCCCGGTCGCCGTCCAGAAGTCGTAGAGGCCTGCGCCCACGCCCCAGCGGACGACTCCCGCCAGCACGAGCAGGGCGGCGGCCCCGGCGGCCACGTGCATTCCCCAGAGCGTCCCCCACAGGAATCGCCTCGGGAACGCGGCGGCCAGGAAGAGGCCCGGCAGCAGAAACCGAACGCCGGCGGGCGCGGCGAACGTGAGGGGGGCCCCGCTCGCTGCGGGGGCGGCGCGAGGCGTGACGCGCACCCTGCGGCCCACGAGTTGCACGGCGTCTGCGGTGGCGCCCGGCGGGGCCGCGGCGACCAAGAGCGGGGAGGCGGCGTGGCGCGTCAGGGCGGTGCGAGCCGGGCGCCACGCCCAAAGGTAGATTGCCAGCACCAGAAGCGCCGCCCCTGCACGCAGGAGCCACGGCCTCACGCGTCGCCAGGCGGCCTCTCGTCGACTCATGCGCGCCCCCTCACGCCGATCCGTCGGACGCGGCGACTCCTCCGGCGGGGACGACCGCGTAGAAGAGCGACGTCATCCCGTAGGTGTGCATGATGTCGAACCCGGCGGGCCAGTGCTTCTGAAACAGCACCATCGAGAAGATGCGCCCGACGTTGGCGAGGTAGATCGCCAGCGCTCCCAGCGGCAAGAAGAGCGCGCGGCGCAGCCAGCGCCCCGGGTAGGCGACCACGAAGCCCACGAAGAGGCCCATGGTGGCCAGCCCGTTGCACCCGTCGGCGATGAAGACGCCGCGCACGCCCTTCGCCAGCACCGAACGCCCGTCGGCGACCGCCTCGAAGCCGACCCCGCCGAGAAGCGCGCCGGTGATCGACGACACGCTACGCGCTACGGCCGCGTCGAGGGAGCCCTCCGGCAGCAGCCACAGATTGTAGACGAGATACCACGCCGCGCAGCACGCCCCCAGCTTCAGAAAGAAGGCGAGCTGCCGGCGGTGGCGGCGCAGAAGGGCGTTCATAGCGTCAAGCCGGGGGCAGGCGCAGGAAGGAGGCTCCGAGCGATGCCCGGAACACGTGCTGGAAAGGCTCGCGGCTTCGCCCGTTCTCGGGACGCCCCGCCCCCACTACCGCACGAGGGTGACGGTCTGCGTGCGCGCCGGGCCGGTTTCCCCGCGCAGGCGCACGACGTAGACGCCGCTCGCCAGCCCTCCGGCCTCGACGGGCAGCGCGCGCGTCTCGCCGGCCGGCAGGCGCCCGCGAAAGAGCGTGCGCACCCGCCGCCCCCGCGCATCGAAGAGCGCGACGGTCACCTGCTGGGCCTCGCGCGCGGCCACCTCGACGGTCGCGCGGTCGCGAAAGGGGTTCGGGTAGACGCCGCTGAGCGCAAACGCCTCCTCCATGTGCACCTCTACGCGCATCGGCGTCCCGACGGGAGCGGCAGCGCCATCTTCGTCGATCTGGCGCAGACGGAAGGTGTGCGTCCCGTAGGCGAGGGCTTCTACCCTCGCCCGGTAGGCGATCGGCTCGGTGGAGGTGCCGCCGGAGGCCTTCGTCGGCACAGCGGCGGCGCTCATCCAGGTGCCGTCCTCCCCCTCGCGCTCGACGACGAAGCGGGCGTTCCCGGTTTCGCTGAAGGTGCGCCAGGTGATGACCGCGTCGCGCCCGTCGGCCCGGGCCTGCGGCTGGGTCGCCTCGACGGGGAGCCCGGCATTCGGGTCGACGGTCAGCAGGAAGCGGGGGGCGTCGGCGGCGGCTTGCGCTTCGGGGGCGCCGCCGGCCTCCGCCTTCGCCGCCATCGCCTTCGCCAACGGCAGCGCCCGGCCCGGCGTAGCCGCCCGGACGGCGGCGGCGGCGGTGCGCTCTCCGCCCGAGGCGGCGGGCGCAAACTCGTACGACGCCGTGTCGCGCAGGCTCACCGTTTGACCCGTCTGGCGGTCCGTCCATTCCAGCGCCCAGCCGCCGGGGATGCGTTCCCACGCGGAGCGCGGCCACGTGACGGTGAACGTCTCGCCAGCCGCCGCGCCGGAACGGTCGAAGCGCACGGGCACTTCGATTTTCTCATCGGGCGCGAAGGGAAGGCCCTCCTGCGCTTTCATCGCGTCGCCCGGAGCGAGCGCGATGGTGGCGAAGGCGCCGGTGGTGAAGGGGGTCAGCTTGGTGGCGTCCCACACGTCGGGGCCGCCCGCGCCGGGGCGCCGGGCCTGCGGATGAAAGTAGAGGCGCGCGGCCTCGTCGTAGCTGGTCACGTCGCCGCCCTCGGAGGAGGCGCGCCCGGTGAGACGTAGCGGCAGCACGCGGCGCTGCTGCGAGGTCTCCCCCGTGCTGCTGTTCTGGGTTCCACCGAAGAAGGGCGCGTTCCCCGTGACCTGCTCGCCCTCTTGGAAAGTGAGCTTCGTGTCGCCTTCTCCGGTGGTGGTG
>PXTR01000096.1 GCA_003023245.1 Bacteroidetes bacterium QS_8_68_15
CGAAGACGACCGCGCGCCGGCGCTCTACCCGCTCACGCGCACCCGCGCGACGTACGATCTGCGCCTGGGGCGGCGCACCCTCCTGCAAACCACGCGCGACGCCTTTCCCGAAAGCACGGCGACGCTGCTGCACGCGCGCCCGCTGCTCCGCGCCGTGACCGCCGCGGAAAACGACCTCGGCACGCCCGAGCACCTGCCCGACGGCGCAGACGTGCTCTTCGTCAACGGGCGCTTCGTCGCCGAGGCGGGCGACGCGCTCGACGCCCTCCGCGAGGGCGTCCGGGCCGGCGAGCCGCGCGCGTTTCTCGCCGATGAAGGCGAGACACCGACGCTCGCCGCCGCGTTCGTGCCCGCCGAGGCCGCCGCCGACCTGCCACCCGGTTCCCTCGCGCAGCCCGCGCTGACGCCGGCGGCCTTCGCCGATCTGCCCGAAACGACGCTGCCGGAGGCGCCGCTCGTCAGCGGCCTGCCCGACCTGCTCGACGCGCTCGAACCGGCGCTCCGGCGCGACTTCGCCGCGCACGCCGGCGGGCCAGACGAGCGCGGCGCTGACGGCGCGGATCCCCCAGACGGCGCGCGGCTGGTGGCGAGTGAGCGCGTCTATGTCGCCCTCGGCGCCACGGTGCGTCCCGGCGCGGTCGTGAGCGGGGCGGACGGGCCCGTCTTTATCGGCGAAGGCGCCACGGTCATGGAAAACGCGGTGGTGCGCGGGCCGGCGTACGTCGGGCCGGAGTGCGAGGTCAAGCCGCAGGCGCACATCGAGGCGAGTGCGCTGGGCTACTATTGCAAGGTCGGCGGGGAGGTGGAAGGAACGGTCTTCCACTCCCTCTCAAACAAGGCGCACGGCGGCTTCGTGGGCGACTCCTACCTGGGCCGCTGGTGCAACCTGGGCGCGGGGACGATCACCTCGAATCTGAAAAACGACTACGGCGAGGTCAGCGTCTGGAACGGCGCGACCGGCGAGATCGAGGGGAGCGGGCGTCAGTTCGCGGGCCTCGTCACGGGCGACCACGCCAAGTGCGGCATCGGCACCTGCTTCAACACCGGCACGGTCGTGGACGTGTTCGCCAACCTGTTCGACCCGGAGGGCTTTCCGCCGCGCTACGTGCCGCCGTTTTCGTGGGGGTGCCCGCGCGACGGCTTCAGCGAGGACGGCTTTACGCCGTACCGCCTGGAGAAGGCGCTGCGCGTGGCCGAAGCCGTGATGGGCCGCCGCGAGCGCGCGCTCACCGAGGCGCAGCGCCGCGTGCTGGAGGCGATTGCGGAGGGGGCGCGGCCAACCGCTGAACGCCGGCCGCTTGAAAAACGCCCCAAGCGGAACCGCCGCCGGAGCGCGCGCGGTACAGCGTTCCCCGCTCACGTCACGTTTTTCCGCTCGCCCTTCGATGATCTCGCTCGTCGACTACGCCGACCGCCGCGAGCGGCTCGGCGCGCTCTTCGACCGTTCCGCCTCGTTCGACGAGGAGGTCGCCGGTGCCGCGCGCGACGTGCTCGCCGAGGTGCGCAATCGCGGCGACGAAGCGCTTCGGGACCTAAGCGAGCGCTTCGACGACGTGCGCCCCGAGCCGCTGCGGGTGCCGAAGGACGTGCGCGCCGCCGCCTACGACGAGGCCGACGACGAGCTGCGCGCCGTCATCGAAGAGGCCGCGGGCAACATCCGGCGCTTCCACCGGCGGCAGGTCCCGCAGTCCTGGTTTGCCGACGAGCCGGGCGGCGTGGTGCTGGGGCAGCGCGTGGCCCCGCTGGCGCGCGCCGGCTGCTACGCGCCCGCCGGCACCGCCGCCTACCCGTCGAGCGTGCTGATGAACGTCATCCCTGCGCAGGTGGCCGGCGTGAAGGAGGTCGTTCTTTGCAGCCCGCCGAAAGCCGAGCAGGGGGGACGCCCGCACCCGCTCGTCCTGGCGACGGCGCACCTGCTGGGGGTCGATGCGGTCTACGCCGTCGGCGGGGCGCAGGCCGTCGGCGCGATGGCCTACGGCACCGACCGCGTCGCGGCGGTCGACAAGATCGTCGGCCCCGGCAACGCCTACGTCGCGGCGGCCAAAAAGCACGTCTTCGGGCGCGTGGACATCGACTCGATTGCCGGGCCGAGCGAAGTGGCCGTCCTCGCGGACGCGGACGCCGATGCCACCTACGTCGCCGCCGACCTCTTGGCGCAGGCCGAGCACGATCCGCGCGCCTCCGTCGTGCTCGCCACCCCGTCGCGCGCGCTGGCCGAGGCGGTGCGGAGCGAAATCGAAACGCAGATCGCGGACCTGGGTCGCCGCGCCACCGTCGAGCAGGCGCTTGCGGACTTCGGCGCGCTCGTCGTTACACCGTCGATGGAGGAGGCCGTCGCCCTCGTCGACGAGCTCGCGCCCGAGCACCTCGAAATCCTCACCGCCGACCCGTGGCAGACGATGACGCAGGTGCGCCACGCCGGCGCGATCTTTCTGGGCGAGGACGCGCCCGTACCCGTCGGCGACTACTTCGCCGGCCCCAACCACGTCCTGCCCACCGGCGGCACCGCGCGTCACGCCTCGCCGCTGGGCGTGGAAAGCTTCCTGCGCCGCCAGTCGGTCGTATCCTACTCGAAGGAGCGCCTCCGCGAAACCGGCCCGCGCATCGCCGCCTTCGCCGAGGCGGAAGACCTCAACGCCCACGCCGCCGCCGTGCGAAAGCGATTGACGAACGGCGGTTGACGGTTGACGATTGGCGAATTTCGATTGGCGATGCGTCCGCCGGTCGAGAACCCCCGCACACCCACGCTCCCGCGTTGCGAGCGTAGCGAGGGGCCGAAGGTCATGCCCCTGCGGTACAAGCAATTTCAGATTGCACTCCCGCCCCCCTTTTCATGAAAAGTGCCACGCCGGACGATGCCGCACCGGACGTCGACCGGCTCATCCCAGAACGAGAGTCCCTACGACCTGCCGCCGGAGATCAAGGAGGACCTGGCCGAGCGCCTGCGCGAGACGCCCCTCAACCGCTACCCCGCCGAACAGCCCGAGCGTCTGCGCTCTGCGCTCGCCGAGCGGCTGGACCTGGGGCGCGACGGCGTCCTCATCGGCAATGGCTCCAACGAGCTGACCTACACGCTGGGCCTCGCGCTCATCGAGGCCGGCGACGCGGTCGTCCTGCCGCGGCCCATGTTTTCGCTTTACGCCAAGGTGGCCCGCATGAGCGGAGCGGAGCTCACCGAGGTGCCCCCGCGCGGCGAGGACCTCTCCTTCGACACCGAGGGCCTCGTGGCAGCCATCGAGCGCGACGACCCGGCGCTGGTGGTCGTCACCTCGCCGAACAACCCGACTGGGCGCGCGATGCCGCTCTCCGAAATCCGGCAAATCGTGGAGGCCGCGCCCGGCTTCGTGGTCGTGGACGAAGCCTACGTCGAGTTCGGTGACGAGGAAAGCGCGCGCACGCTGATGGGCGAGCACCCCGGGGTCATCGTCGTGCGCACCTTTTCGAAAGCGTACGGGCTGGCGGGGGTGCGGCTGGGGTTTCTGGCGATGCGCCCCGCCCTGGGCCGCGAGCTGATGAAGGCGCGCCTGCCGTTTATGACGAGCCGGCTTTCCGAAGAAATTGCGCTTGCGATTCTCGACCATGAGGACCTGATGAGCGAGCGCATCGAGCAGCTTCGCCGGAGCACGGCCGAGCTGCGCGCCGGCCTCCGGGCGATGGCGGGCGTCGAGGTGCTCCCGTCGCAGTCGAACTTCATGCTGTTCGAGCCGCCCGTCGACGATGCGCCGGCGCTCTTGGAGCACCTGGCCGACGAAGAGCGCGTGCTGGTGCGTGACATGAGCGGCTACCCGTCGCTGGAGGGCTACCTGCGCGTCTGCGCGGGCACGCCGGAGGAGAACAAGGCGTTTCTGGCTGCGTTGGAACGAGCGCTCTAATGAAGATGACGCGGGGAGGAAAGAGTGACCCGGGGATGCGGAGCGGTTGCAATACGCCTGCAATGAGTTCCCGCCGCGTCGCCCCTCGCCGCGTCTCCGCGTCCCTGTTCGCCTCCCCGCCCCTGCTTTCCGCGATGGACCCAATCCGTGTTGACATCATTGGCCTCTCCACCAGCCCGTCGAGCGGCGGCGCCTATGCGCTCGTCCTCGGCGAAGTGGACGGCAACCGCCGCCTCCCCATCATCATCGGGGCGTTCGAGGCACAGGCCATCGCCCTGGAGCTGGAAAACATCCAGCCGCCCCGCCCGATGACGCACGACCTCTTGCGCGACACCTTCGAGCAAGTCGACGTCGAAGTCGACGACATCGTCATCGACGAGCTGCGCGAAGGGACGTTTTTTGCCAAAGTGCGCTACCGCCACGACGGCGACGAAGCCCAGCTCGACAGCCGCCCCTCCGACGCCGTCGCCCTGGCGGTGCGCGTGGACGCCCCGATCTTCGTGGACAGTGACGTGCTCGAAGAAGCCGGCATCCCCACCGAAGAAGAAGGCGTCTCGGCCCTGCCCGGCGACCTCGGCGGCGGGGAAGAAGAGGAAATGGAGGAGGAAGAAGTCACCGGCGGCACCGAGCTGGGGCGCATGAAAAAGAAGCTCCAGAAGGCCATCGACAAAGAGGATTACGAACGCGCCGCCGAACTGCGCGACGAAATCCAGCGTCTCGAAGCAGAGGAAGAGGAGGGGTAACGCTTCGGCGTGCATTTTTGCCGAGCTGAATGGCGTTTCAGGTCGACAGACGTCTTCGTGCGTCGTTGGTCGTAGCTCGTGGTTCGTTGTCAGGCTGCCCGCGTTGCACCGGTTCGGGAAAGGGGGGCCGGGAGGCTGCCGCTTTGCGTTCTTGACCTTTTCTGTAAACGGGTCCACGTCTGTCGCCAATGAGCCACTCGCGCGAGCGACAAACGAACCAGCGAGCACCCCGCCCGGAGAGCACTTCCACCCCGGAGAGTACTTCTTCCCTCCGGTCAGGGCGCGCCTTCCAGGGGGGGCGCGAAGCGAGCGGACGAACCACAAACCACGAATCAGTGAGCGAAGCGAACGGACGACCGACGACCCGCCTGCCGTTCTGCCGATTCGAACGGTCGTTCTCGGCGCTGTTCCAGACGTACTGCGACGACGTTGGCGCGCTCTCCGACTTCTACCCCGGCGACCCGTGGAGCGAAGAGGCCCGCGCCGCCGCCGCCGCCGAGCGCGCCGCCGCCGGTGAGCACGAGCGCGAACCGGTCGCCGACGCGCTCGAAGCGCAGAACGCCGCCCTGAGCGCCAGCGGCACGCTCTCCGACGCCACGCGCGCCTCGCTCGGCGCCCTGCGCGACCCGGAGGGCGTGGCCGTCGTGACCGGGCAGCAGGTAGGCCTCTTCGGCGGACCGCTCTACACCGTCTACAAGACGCTTACCACCCTCCAGCTGGCCGAACGGCTGCGCGAAGAGACGGGCCGCCCCGTCGCGCCGGTCTTCTGGCTGGCCGGCGAAGACCACGACTTCGCCGAGGTCGCCGCGGCGCGCCTGCTGCGCCGCAACGAGCTGGCCGAGGTGCGCCTCCCCGACCCGGATCCGGGCGCAGAGGGGCAGCGCAACGTCGGCCCCGTCGGCCGGCTCGCCCCCGAGGACGCTCTCGCCGACGCCCTCGACGCGCTCTCAGGCGTGTTGCCGGCATCGGACTTCAAGCCCGCGCTGATGGAGACGGTCCGCCGCGCCTACGCGCCTGGGACGCCGCTCCAGACGGCCTTCGCGCGGCTCCTGCGCGCCCTGCTCCCCGACGAGGCGGGCCTCGTCTTTGCCCACCCCGATCACCGTCGCCTCAAAGCGCAGGCCGCGCCGCTCTTTCGCCGCGAGATCGAAGCGCCTCGCGCCGCCGCTGAGCACGTGGCCGACGCCGGGCAGCAGCTCGAAGACGCAGGCGGCCACGCACAACTCACGGCGCATCCGGTCAACCTCTTTCTGCTGGAAGAGGAGGGCCGCCTGCCGCTCGATCTGGCCGATGACGGCACGTTTTCGGTGCGCGGCACCGAACGGTTTTTCACGGAAGGCGAGCTGCTCGACCGGCTCGACGACGAGCCCGAACGGTTCAGCCCCGGCGTGGTGCTGCGCCCGCTGATGCAGGACCGGCTTCTGCCGACGGCCGCCTACGTGGCCGGCCCCGCCGAGGTTGCCTACCACGGCCAGCTCGGGGGCGTCTACGAGACGTTTGGCGTCGAGCGCCCGCTCGTCTACCCGCGCGCCAGCGCGACGCTCCTGGAAGGCAAAGTGGAAAAAGTGCTCGACAAGTTCGGCCTCGACTCCGCCGATCTCGAAGGCGACCCGGAGCGCCTTTTTCAGGACCTCGTTGAGCAAGACATGGAGGTCGATCTCGACGCGCTCTTCGCGGAGGCGCAGCCGCCGATTCACCAGGCGCTCAACCAGCTCAAGCCGGGCGTCGAAGCGGTCGACGGCACGCTCGGGCCGTCCGTCGAGGCAGCGCGGGCCGAGATCACTGATGCGCTCGACGAGCTGAAAAGCAAGACGATGCGTGCCGAGAAGCGCTCCCACGACGAGGTGCGCGCCCAGCTCGAAAAGGCGCGCGCGAACCTGTTCCCCGACGGCCGCGCGCCGCAGGAGCGTGTCGTGAACGTGCTCTACTTTCTCAACAAGTACGGCGGCGCGGCGCTTCTGGAGGAGCTGCGCGACACGCTGTCGCTCGACACGCGCGCTCACCAGGTCGTTTCGGTTTGACGCGCTACGTGCAACGCGCGCTCCTCAACCGAACAGCCGCCCGTGCTCGACCATGATGCAGCGGTTGTTGACGTACGGCAGCTCGCCCTCCTCGGCCAGCGCCTCCGCCTCGTCCGATGAGACACCCAGCTGCGTCCACACCGCCGGTTCCACGGCGTCGCGCACCATCTCGGCGGTGTGCTCGCGGCGGCGAAAGACGTTCACCACGTCGAGGCGCACGTCTTCGGGGACGCTCTGCACGTCGGGGTAGCACGGCTCGCCGAGCACGTCGTCGTAGCCGGGATTGATCGGCACCACGCGGTAGCCGTTGTCCTGAAGGTAGCGCGCGATCTTGTGGCTCGTGCGCTCCTCGCGGCCCGAGCAGCCGACGACGGCGACGGTTTCGGCGTCAGAGAGAATGGCTTTCAGGTCGGGCATGTGAGCGCGGGGCGGGGCGGGGAAGAAAGGAAGCGTGGAGGCGTCCGTGCGGCAACGGTACCGCTGCGGCGGCGGAGGGGTCCGGCGGCGAACTCCCGCTGCGGGGCGGCATAGAAACGTATTCAACCCCCCGACCTCCGTGCGGGCACAGTGCATTGTGCCCCTCCTACCTTGCATTTGCAACTGCAACGCGCCGCATGGCCGCCTATCCATTTGCCCAAATCGAAGAGAAGTGGCAGCGCCACTGGGACGACGAGGACACCTTCGAAACGCCCGACGAGCCGCGTGAGGGGCGCGAACCGTACTACGTGCTCGACATGTTTCCCTACCCCAGCGGGTCGGGCCTCCACGTGGGCCACCCCGAGGGCTACACCGCTACCGACATCGTCGCGCGCTACAAGCGAAAAAACGGCTTCGACGTGCTCCACCCGATGGGCTGGGACGCCTTCGGCCTGCCCGCCGAGCAGTACGCCGTCGAGACCGGCACGCACCCGCGCGCGACGACCGAAGAGAACATCGCCACCTTCAAGCGCCAGCTCAAGCGCCTGGGCTTCTCCTACGACTGGAGCCGCGAGATCGCGACGACCGACCCCGACTACTACAAGTGGACGCAGTGGATCTTCCTGACGCTCTACGAGCAGGGCCTCGCCTACCAGGCCGAAGTGCCGGTGTGGTGGTGTGAGGAGCTGGGCACGACCCTCGCCAACGAGGAGGTCATCGACGGCAAAAGCGAGCGCGGCGGCCATCCCTGCGAGCGCATCCCGATGCGCCAGTGGATGCTCAAGATCACCGACTACGCCGAGCGTTTGCTCGACGGGCTCGACGACCTGGACTGGCCCGAGTCCACGATCAAGATGCAGCGCAACTGGATCGGCAAAAGCGAGGGGGCGGAGGTCGACTTCGGCGTCGTCGGGCGGCCCGAAGAAACCATCCGCGTCTTCACCACGCGCCCCGACACGCTCTTCGGCGCAACCTACATGGTCCTCGCCCCCGAGCACCCGCTCGTCTCGAAAGTCACGACCGAGGCGCAGGGGGACGCGGTCGAGGACTACATCCGCCAGGCGCAGCAGAAGAGCGAGCTGGAGCGCACCGAGCTGCAAGATGAAAAAACGGGCGTCTTTACCGGCGGCCACGCGAAAAACCCCGTCACCGGCGAACGGATTCCCATCTGGATCGCCGACTACGTGCTGGCGACGTACGGCACGGGCGCGATCATGGCCGTGCCTGCCCACGACGAGCGCGACTTCGCGTTTGCGAAAAAGTACGACATCGAAATTCGCGAGGTCGTGCGCCCGCCCGGCGACGCGGAGGCCCCCAGCCCCGACGCGCCCGAGGGCGCCTACGTCGAACAAGAAGGCTCGCTGGTCAACTCCGACAGCAGCGGCCGCGCCATCGACGGAATTGCCGAACAGGGCGTCTCGCTGAACGGCCTTTCAGTGGAAGACGCGCAGCGCACAGTCATCGAATGGCTCGAAGACGAAGGCCAGGGGCAGGCCGCCACCACCTACAGGCTGCGCGACTGGCTCTTCAGCCGGCAGCGCTTCTGGGGCGAGCCGTTTCCTATCCTGCTCGACGAGCGCGACGCGCCCCACCCCGTGCCCGCCGAGGACCTGCCCGTGACGCTGCCCGAGATCGACTCCTACGACGCCGTCGGATCGGGGAAAAGCCCGCTCGACGGCCTGCCCGACTGGGTGCAGACGACCGACCCCGAGACGGGCGAGCCGATGCGCCGCGAGACCAACACCATGCCGCAGTGGGCCGGCTCGTGCTGGTACTACCTCCGCTTCATCGACCCCGGCAACGACGAACTCCCCGTCGATCCCGAAAAGGAAAAGCGTTGGATGCCCGTCGATCTGTACGTCGGCGGCAGCGAGCACGCGGTCTTGCACCTGCTCTACGCGCGCTTCTGGCACAAGGTGCTCTACGACGCGGGCGTCGTATCGACGAAGGAGCCGTTCCAGAAGCTCGTCCATCAGGGCCTCATCCTCGGCGAGCAGGAGTTCACCCGCTACCTCGACGAAGACGACCACGCGATTTCTGCCGAGCACGTCTCGGACGGCGAGGACGAGCGCACCGGCGCCCCCGTCCGCGCGGTGGAGGTGCCAAAAGATGAGGTCGAAAAGCAGGGCGATCACTTCGTCCTCAAGGCCGACGCGGACCTCCGCGTAGACGCCCGCGCTCACAAGATGTCCAAGAGCCGCGGCAACGTCGTCAACCCCGACGACATCGTCGAGCAGTACGGGGCCGACGCGCTGCGGCTCTACGAGATGTTCATGGGCCCGCTCGAGCAGGTCAAGCCGTGGAGCACCGACGACGTGAGCGGCGTGGCACGCTTCCTGGGCCGCGTCTGGCGCTTGATCGCTGCGGAGGATGAGGGCGGCGAAGGCCGCGGGAGGTCGGAAACCATCACCGACGCGGAGCCTTCTCAAGAGCAGTTGCGCGCGCTCCACCAGGCCATCGCGAAAGTCTCCGATGACATCGAGGGCCTACGCTTCAACACCGCCATCGCGGCCCTGATGGAGTTCGTGAACGAGGCGCGCGGCTGGGAGGCGATGCCGAAAGCGGTAGCCGAGGATTTCGTACTGCTTCTCAGTCCGTTCGCCCCGCACCTCAGCGAAGAGCTGTGGGCGCGCCTGGGCCACGACGAAACGCTCGCCTACGAACCGTGGCCCGAGCTGGTCGAAGCGCACCTTCAGGAGGAGACCGTCGAGATGGCCGTGCAGGTCAACGGCACGGTGCGCGGGACGGTCGAAGTGGCGACCGACGCCGAGGAAGACGCTGTGCTGGAGCAGGCGCGCGCAGAGGAGAACGTCAAACGCCACCTCGACGGCCAGACCGTGCAGCGCGAGATCTACGTGCCGGGCCGCATCGTGAATTTCGTGGTGGGGTAGCGAGGGGGCGATCAGGATCCCTTAGTGCAGCTTCAAACCGAAGATTTGAGCTTCGACGGGGGACGGGACGGCGGACGAAGGACGGGGAACGGCCGTCTCTTGGCCGCCATGCCGCTTTCTGTGATTGACGGTCGGCGCCGACTCCCCACGTTTGCCTTGAAGCTGCATTAAGTAGTGGGCTGTCAAGCGTAATTCTTTGCCCTCTGATGTCTTGCCACGAAGCTTCGACGACAGGCGACGTTCTCAGCCTGAAAGTCCCCCGTCGGTCAG
>PXTR01000097.1 GCA_003023245.1 Bacteroidetes bacterium QS_8_68_15
CTCGTCGCCGCTGCCCAGCTCCAGGTCGTAGCCGACGAGCTCGCGGTACAGGTCCGTCCACTCCGCGTGCTGCATCGGCGCGGAGAGGCGGCGCGAGATTTCGTTGAAGGACTGGAGGTAGTCCTGCGACACCTTCTCGTCTTGCAGGCGGCCCTGCTCCAACAGCCGCTTGACCGTCAGGAGGATCTGGCTGGGGTTGACCGGCTTGGTGAGGTAGTCGGAAATGCGCTCCCCCAGCGCTTCCTCCATCAGGCGCTCCTCCTCGCTCTTCGTCACCATCACCACCTTCGTGCCGGGCCGCGCCTCCTTGATTTCTTCGAGCGTCTGGAGGCCGTCCATGCCCGGCATCTGCTCGTCGAGCAAGACCACCTCATACGGGTGTGCGCGCACCTCGGCGAGCGCGTCGTTGCCATTGGCTGCACTCTCGACGGGGTAGCCCTTTTCTTCGAGAAAGAGCAGGTGCGGGCGGAGCATTTCGATTTCGTCGTCCACCCAGAGGATGCGCGCGTCGCCGTTTTCGGGCATGGTCCCTTCGCGGTTGAAGATGGAGGAATCGAACTGAGCGCCGCCCGCCCAAGCCGTTTTGTGCAGCCACCGTACGTGACGGTCTCTCGTTTTTTCTTGCTCTCCCGCTTCCACGCTCCCGCGCTCCCGTGCGTTCCTCTTCCGTCCGATTCCGCCGCGCCTGGCCGTCTCGCTCCACGGTGCGCGCCCTCGACGGCGAAGGAAGGATTTTTTGCTACTCACGTTGGTAGTGTTCTGCCCCTTCTCTTCTTCAAACCCGCTCACTCTCACACGAAGTGTCCAACCGGTCCCACGGCCTCACCGAAGCGTTTCACGAGCACCTGCTGTCGGTGAGCCTGCGCGAGCCGCCGGTCCTGGAACGCCTGCGCGAGGAGACGCGCCAGCACCCGCGCTCAAAGATGCAGGTCGCCCCCGAGCAGGGCCAGTTCATGCGTCTGCTCACCCGGCTCCTCGACGCCGAGCGCACCCTCGAGGTCGGGGTCTTCACCGGATACAGCGCGCTGAGCGTGGCCCTCGCGCTCCCCGAAGGCGGCCGCGTCGTCGGCTGCGACGTGTCGCCGGACTACACCTCCGTCGCCGAGCGCTTCTTCGAGGAAGCCCAGATCCGCGAGAAGCTCGACCTGCGCATCGGCCCGGCCCGGCAGACGCTCGACGCGCTGCTCGACGAGGAAGACGCTGCCGAGACGTTCGACCTCGCCTTCATCGACGCCGACAAGGAGCAGTATGACGCGTACTACGAGCGCGCGCTGCGTCTGGTGCGCCCCGGCGGCCTCGTCTTGCTGGACAACGTCTTTCGCGGCGGTAAGGTGGCCGAAGCGCCGGAGGACGTAGACGAAAGCGTGCGCGCCGTTCAGCGGCTCAACGCCAAACTTCACGATGACGAGCGCATCGACCTGTCGATGCTCCCGGTCGCCGACGGGCTGACGCTGGCGCGCAAACGCGGGTAGCGCGCAAAGATCCGCTGGAACAGCCCTCGGAGGCGAAACCTCCGCCCCCGCCCCGGCTTTTCCCAACGAGGTGCACTCTCGCTCTCCTCCACTCCTTTCGGCCATGCCCGCTGCCGCCGACCTTCGCACCGAGCCGCGCGGGAGCGTCGCCGAGGCGCTCGCACGCCAGCCCTTCGCCGCCGTGCTGCGCCGGGTCGGCGAGACAGCCGCGCGTGAGGAGATCGAGACGTACCTCGTCGGCGGGGCCGTGCGCGACGCGCTCCTGGGCCGCCTCACGACCGACCTCGATTTCGTCACCGTCGGCGACGGCACCGGCATCGCCCTCGCCGAGGTGCTGGCCGACGGGCTCGACGAGGCCCGCGCCGCGCACGTCTACGAGAATTTCGGCACCGCCGCCGTGCGCGTCCCGTCGCCGATGGACGGCGAAGCCGACATGGTCCTCGAATTCGTCGCCGCGCGCTCCGAGAGCTACCGCTCCGAGAGTCGGAAGCCGTCCGTCGAAGCCGCCTCGCTGGCCGACGACCTGCGCCGCCGCGACTTCACCGTCAACGCCCTCGCCGCCGCCCTCGCGCCCGGCGAGCGCTTCGGCGCGTTGATCGACCCGTTCGACGGCCGCGCCGACCTGGAGCGCCAGCGTCTGCGCACGCCTCTCGACCCGGCCGACACCTTCGAGGACGACCCGCTGCGCATGATCCGCGCCGCCCGCTTCGCCGCGCAGCTCGGCTTCGACGTGGCCGAGGAAGCGCGCGAGGCGATGCAGCAACACGCCGAGCGCGTCGAGATCCTTTCCCCCGAGCGCATCGCCGACGAGCTGCAAAAAATCATCGCGGCGGACGTGCCCTCCATCGGCTTCAAGCTGCTGGAAGAGGCCGGCCTGCTGGCGCACGTTCTGCCCGAACTCTCCGCGCTGACGGGCACCGAGCGCCGCCGCGGGGAGCGCCACAAGGACAACTTTCTTCACACCCTCCAGGTGCTCGACCAGCTCGTCGAGCGCGTCTCCGACCGGCCCGTCGACGGCGGGGACGACGAACGCGGGACGCGTTGGCTGCGCTGGGCTGCGCTACTGCACGACATCGGCAAGGCGCGCACCAAGCGCTTCCAGAATGGCAACTGGACGTTTCACGGCCACGAGCACGAAGGCGCCCGCATGGTCGAAGACGTCTTTCGCCGCCTCAAGCTGCCGCTCGACGCGCGCCTGAGCTACGTCGAAACGCTCGTCTTGATGCATCATCGCCCCGCCGATCTCGCCTCTGACGACGTGACCGACTCGGCGGTGCGGCGCCTCCTCTTCGACGCCGGCGAGGACCTGGGCGACTTGATGACGCTCGCCCGCGCCGACGTGACCAGCGCCAACCCGCGCCGCCGCGCGCGCCACCAAGACGCCTACGACCGCGTGGCGGAGAAAATGCGCACGGTGGAGGAAAAAGACCGCCTGCGCAACTTCGAGCCGCCGCTCTCAGGCGAAGAGATCATGGACGCGCTCGGCATCGAGGAAGGCGTGGCCGTCGGCATCGTCAAGGAGAACGTGCGCGAGGCCATCCTCGACGGCGAGATTGAAAACGACCACGCCGCGGCGCGCCGCTACATGGACGAGATCGCCGACGAGGCGCTGCGGCGCGGCGCGCTCTTCGAGGAGATGCAACGCCGCCTCGACGGGCCGGAGCAGCAGGCGCTCGGCGCGATCAAAGAAGTGCTTTTCTTCGGCGAGGTGCCCGCCTCCTCACGCGAGGCGGCCGTCGCGCGGCTGATGGACGTGAAAGACGAGGCGCTGGCAGAAGAGGAACGAGAGTGAGCAGCGGTAAGCTCGAGAAGCACACTGGCTTCTACGCAATGCTCTCGTTGTCGTGATCGAAGAGAAATCTTCGCACGCGAAAGACGACGTCGTGTCGAAAGATCCAGCCGTCCACAGCGGCAATCTGGTGTTCACCGGAACGCGCGTGCCGGCTCGTTTCCTCGAAGCGTTGCGTGGGATTGACCGTGGTACGGCCGTGGTAGTCGCCCATCCGGGGCTGGAAGAGTAAGCGCGCGCAGGCGGCAAAAGCAAGGCAACATGCGTCTCGCAGCGCCAAAGACGTTACTCGCGCTTCGCCATTGGCGCTGCGCGGAGCGCTATCTTGCCTCCCAGCGACTCTTTCTCGGAAAATGCGCCCTTACCGTGAATCGCCTACTCCAGATTCTCCTCGCCATTTTCCTGCCGCCGCTCTCGGTGTTTTTGCAGCGCGGCCTCGGCGCGCAGTTTGCGCTCAACTGCGTGCTGACGCTCATATTACAAGTTCCCGGGGCCATTCACGCGCTCTGGCTGCTCTTGAGCGGGCGCGACGGCGGCTACGACCGCGGCGGGCGGCGCTGACGACGCGGAGCGCGCACGCTACGCCGCCTCCTCCTCGGCTTCGGCGGCGGTCCCTTCCTCCGTGCCTTCCTCCTCCGCAGCCTCTTCCGCGCCGTCGGCGTCGCCGTCTTCGCCGGCGACTGCCTCGGCCGCGGCGGCGGGGCGCACGTCCCACAGCAGCATCGTCTCGATGTCGACGTAGTCCTGCTCCCCGCGCTCGTCTTCGAAGATGTAGTCCCCCAGCTCGCCGCGGCGGCCCGGGCTGGTGCGCGTCCACTCCATCCCTTCGCCGTCGGTAAACTCTTCAGGAAAGGGATTCTGGATGCTGTGCGACGGGTGGTAGTTTTGATAGGTCTTTGC
>PXTR01000098.1 GCA_003023245.1 Bacteroidetes bacterium QS_8_68_15
TGATGGGCGGACGCCTCCTGCATCTGATGGACACGTGCGCCTCAATCAGCGCGCAGCGTCACGCCGGCATGGTCTGCGTCACCGCCTCGGTCGACAACGGGGCATTTCAGGCTCCGATTCCCCATCCCCCATCTACCGCCCCCCTCCTGCAAACGGCGTAGACGCTACTCCGAAGCAACGCCGCCCGACGAACGGCTAAGCGCTCCCCGAAACGATGCTCTACCCCCGCGTTCTCGTTACCGGAGCCAACGGCCTGCTCGGCCAGGCGCTGGTGGCGCGCATGAGCCCGCTTCCGAACTACGACGTGCTGGCCACCGCCCGCGACGAGCGCCTGCGCCTCTCCGCCCGCGGGGTCAGCTGCGGCTACGCCCCGCTCGACGTGACCGACGCAGACGCCGTCGACGCGCTCTTCGAAGACTTCGCCCCCTCGGTGGTGATCAACTGCGCGGCGATGACGCAGGTCGACGACTGCGAAACCGACCGCGAGCGCTGCCGCCGCGTCAACGCCGACGCCGTCGAGACGCTCGCCGACGCCTGCCGGCGCACCGGCGCGCGCCTCCTTCAGCTCTCCACCGATTTCGTCTTCGACGGCTCCGAGGGGCCCTACGACGAAGACGACCGCCCCGCCCCCGTCAACTACTACGGCGAAGCCAAGCTCGCCGGCGAGAACGCCGCCCGCCGCGCCGGCGTCGACCGGTGGGCCGTCGCGCGCACGGTGCTCGTCTACGGCACCGCCGAGGGCGAGGCGCGCTCCAACATCTTGCTGTGGCTGCTCGAAGAGCTCCAGGCCGGACGCCGCGTGCAGGTCGTCACCGACCAGATCCGCACCCCCACCTATGTGGTCGATCTGGCCGCCGGCGTCGAGAAAATGGTACGCCACGACGCGACGGGCATCTACCACCTGGCCGGGCGCGAGCTGGTGAGCGTCTACGAGTTTGCCCAGACCGTCGCCGACGTCTACGGCCTCGACGCCTCGCTCATCGAGCCGACCGACCGCACCGAGTTCACCCAGACCGCCGAGCGCCCGCTCGTCACCGGCCTCGTCACCCTCAAAGCCGAGACGGAAGTCAGTTACCGCCCGCGCGACTTGTCCGACGCCCTGCGCCACCTCGCTCCGCGCCTCCCGGTTGCCGACGTTTAGCTCTTGGATCTTTGGGCTTGGAATTTCGGATGGCAAACGCAGGTAGCGGAAGAGAACACCCGCACTCCCATACTCCCGCGCTGTGAGCGCATCGAACGAGTAATTTCAGATTGCACTCCCGCGCCCATACGAATGATCGACATCGAACTGATCCGCTCCGAGCCTGAGCGCGTCCGCGAAGCGATGCGAGCGAAGGGACTGCTCCCAGACGACGACGCCCCGGAAGACCCGGTCGCGCAGGTCCGGCGCCTCGACGAGGAGCGGCGCGCGAACATCACGAAACTTCAGGACGCGCAGGAAGAACGCAACGACCGCTCCGGCAAGATCGGCGAACTGATGCGCGAGGGCGAAGAGGAAGAAGCTCAAGAACACATCGCCCGTACAAAGGAACTCAAGGAGCAGATCAGCACGCTCGAAGACGAGGTCGACGACGCCGATGACACGCTCCAGCGGCTGCTGCTGAACCTCCCGAATCTGCCGCACCCGAGCGTGCCCGTCGGCGGCGGCGAGGACGAAAACGCCGTCGAAGAGACCGTCGGCAACGCGCCGGACTTCGACTTCGAGCCGCAGCCGCACTGGACGCTCGCCGAGCAGCACGACCTCGTCGACTTCGAGCGCGGCGCGAAAGTGACGGGCGCGGGCTTTCCTTTCTACACCGGGAAGGGCGCGCGCCTGCAACGGGCGCTCGTGCAGTTCTTTCTGGACGAGGCCGCCGAGGCCGGCTACCGCGAGATGCAGCCGCCGCTCTTCGTCAACGAAGACAGCGCGCGCGGCACCGGCCAGCTGCCGGACAAGGAAGACCTGATGTACGAAATCGGACGCGACGAGCTTTTTCCGATTCCCACCGCCGAGGTGCCGGTGACCAACTTCTTCCGCGGCGACATCCTTGCCGCGGGCGACCTGCCGGTCAAGCGGTGCGCTCACACGCCGTGCTTCCGGCGCGAGGCCGGCTCCTATGGCAAGGACGTGCGCGGCCTCAACCGCCTGCACCAGTTCGACAAGGTCGAGCTCGTCTGGCTGACGCATCCCGAGGAGAGCTACCGCGTCCTCGAGCAGCTCCGTTCCGACGCCGAACGCCTGCTCGACAAACTGGATCTACCCTACCGCCGCCTCCTCATGTGCACCGGCGACATGGGCTTCGCGCAGGCCAAAAAGTACGACCTGGAGGTCTGGAGCGCCGGGCAGGAGCGCTGGCTGGAAGTGTCCTCCGTCTCGAACTTCGAGAGCTTCCAGGCGCGCCGCGCGCAGATTCGCTACCGCGAGGAGCCGGAGGCCGACCCGCAGTTCGTGCACACGCTCAACGGCAGCGCGCTGGCCCTGCCGCGCGTGGTAGCGGCGCTTTTGGAGCATTACCAGACCGAAGACGGTACCGTCGAATTGCCCGACGTACTCTCCGACTACACCGGCTTCGCGCGGATCGGGTGACGTTCGACCTTCGGCGACGAAAAAGACGAATCGCCGATGGCGCGCGCCCTGCGCGAGGCGATGGACGACGACGAGTAGCACCGACCGCCGCGCCATTTTACCGCAGCTCACGCCGCAGCGCCGCCTTCGCCGCCAGGTGGCCGCACATGCCGTGCACGCCGCCGCCGGGCGGCGTCGAGGCCGAGCACAGGTACAGTCCGTCGGTCGGGGTGCGGTACGGGGGGAGGCTGAGGGTCGGCCGCGCGATGAGCTGCGCCAGGTCCATCGCGCCGCCGTTGATGTCGCCGCCGACGAGCGCGGCGTTCTGCCGCTCCAAGTCCGCCGGGGCGTGGATCGCCTGCGCCTCGATCACCTCGCGGAAACCAGGCGCGAAGCGTTCGATCTGATCGGTAAGGCGCGCGGCCATTTTCTCGCGGTCGCCGTCCCACCCGTTGGGCACGTGCGCGTAGGCCCAGGCGGTGTGCTTGCCGCCGGGAGCGCGCGTGTCGTCGAAGAGGCTGTGCTGCGCCAACAGCACGAACGGGCGCTCCGGCGCACGCCCCTCGTCGACGGCTTGTTCGGAGGCGGCGACTTCGCCCAGCGTACCGCAGACGTGCACGGTGCCGGCCTTCGCGCAGTCGGCGTTTTTCCACGGAATGGGCTCGGAGAGCGCAAAGTCCATTTTGAAGGCCGCCGGGCCGCGCCGGTAGCTTCGCAGGCGACGGCGGTAGCGATTCGGAAGCGCCTCCGACGCGATGCCGGCGAGCTGGCGCGGGGCCGTGTCGAACAAGACCGCGCGCGCCGGCGGCACGTCTTCGGCGAGCGAGCGCACGCGGTGCCCCGTCCGTATCTCGCCGCCGAGGGCGCGCAGATGCAAGGCGAGCGCGTCGGCCATCGACTGCGCGCCGCCCCGCGGCAGCGGCCAGCCGACCGCGTGGGCCAGCACGGCCAGGATCAGCCCGAAGGCGGCCGACCCCGGCGCGGAGAGCGGCAGGTTGGAGTGCGCGGCATGCCCGGCGATGAGCGCGCGCGCTTCCTCGCTACGAAAGAGGGCCTTCGCCAGCGGCCGCGCCGGCCAGATCGCCCGCAGCCCGAAGCGCGCCAGCACGACCGGCGCATGCGGCACGTGCAGCACGGGCTGGAGGATTTCGCCGACGGCCTTTTTCCAATCGCGCAGCAGCGGGGCCATGAAGCGCCGGTAGTTCGCCCCGTCGCCCTCGAAGGCGGCCGCCGTCTCGCCGAGGGCGTGGTGCTGGAGGGCCGCGCGCCCCCCCGGCAGCGGGTGCGCCGCGGGCAGCTCCGGCCAGATCCACTCCAGCCCGTGCTTCTCTAGCGGCAGACGCCGCAGAAACGGCGAGGCCACGCCCAGCGGGTGAATCGCTGAGCCCAGGTCGTGGCGAAAACCCGGCTCGGTGAGCTCGCCCGTGCGCGCCGCGCCGCCAATCGTGTCATTCGCTTCGAGGACGAGCACCGAGCGCCCCGCCTCCGCCAGCGTAATCGCCGCCGCCAGGCCGTTGGGGCCGCCCCCCACGATGACGGCGTCGTGTTCTGGACTGGAGACGTGCGGGCCGTGCGCGGGCGGCATACGTGTCGATGCAAACGGGGTCAGG
>PXTR01000099.1 GCA_003023245.1 Bacteroidetes bacterium QS_8_68_15
ACCTGGCGCGCACCTCCTCGGCCCGGCGCGAGATGATGCTGGCCTTTTTCATCCTGCTGGGCCTCCTCGTCGTCGGCACGGCCGGATACAGCCTGTTCGAAGGCTGGCACTGGTTCGACGGGTTCTACATGACGTTCATCACGATCACGACCATCGGCTTTACCGAGCTGCAGCAACTTTCCACCTTCGGGCGCGTCTTTACGATCTTTATTGGCATCAGCGGCATCGGGCTGGCCGCTTTCATCGCCACCCGCCTCACGCAGTTCCTCATCACCACGCAGAACTTTCGTGAACGCCGCCTCGCTCGCATGATCGACCGCATGGAAGACCACCTCATCATCTGCGGATTCGGGCGCATCGGGCGCCGCATCGTGCAGGACATCGACCGCGCCGAGCAGCCGTTCGTGGTGGTCGAAGAACAGGAAGAACGCCTCGAAGAGCTTCGCGAGGAGCAAATCCCCTGCGTGAAAGGCGACGCGCGCGAGGAGGACACCCTGCATGACGCCGGCATCGAACGCGCGCAGAGCCTGCTCTTGACCCTGCCGGAGGATGCCACAACGGTGTTCGTCACCCTCACCGCGCGCGAGCTCACCCAAGAGGCCAACCCCGACCTCTTCATCATCGCCCGCACCAACGACCACCGCAACCGCGCGAAGCTCCTGACCGCCGGCGCCAGCAAAGTGATCGCTCCGCTGGAGGTGGGCGCCGACCGCATGGCGCAAGTCGTCATGCGGCCCAACGTGGACCAGTTCATGGAGGAGGTCCTTCGCACCGGCGCGCTGGGGCTGCAAATGGACGAAGTGCACGTGCAGAACGGCGCTCCGCTGGCCGGGCGCAGCCTCGCGGAAAGCAATTTCCGGCAACAGTTCGAGACGGTCGTCGTCGGCGTCATCGAGCCGGACGGGGACGACATGAACTTCAACCCGGGGGCCGACGTGAAAATCCAGGCCGGCGACATTCTGGTGGTGCTGGGCAACCCGGAGATGATTCGCCGCCTCAAATTCGAAGGGTGTACTGCACCGAAGGAGGCATAGGGCGTACTGCGCGTTTCGCGGTGAATACGCCTCTCCTCGACGGCACCGATTTTGCGCGAATATTTGTCGTCGTTCTGTAAAGCCCGGCCTGCCCCAATCGCCCGGCTGAAACAGGCTGCCAGCCCGTTCGTGCCAGCCATGCTGCCGTGACGACGTTCGGCGCTCTCCCTTCCTCGCCGTCTCTACGCTCATGACTGTCCCGTCGTCTCTCGCTTGGTTTCAGCACGCCGCGGCGCTCATGCTGGTAAGCTTGTTCTTGCCCATTTTCGCCGCACACGCGCAGTCCAGCGCCCCTGCGCCCAGCAACATAGCCCCCGGTAACGAAGCCGCGGCCCGCAGCGACACCGCCAGCAGCGGAAGCGCCCCGCGCAGCAGCGGCGGGGGCTACATCGACCAGACGGCCGTCGAAGACATCCTCGAGCGCCGCGCCCCCAGCCTCGACGCGCTGCCGGAGGTCTACTACGACTACCGCGTGCTCGATCACTCGAGCGACAACTCGGTGCTGGCGCGCAACTCCTTCTACCGCGAGTTAGGCGACGGCGACATTAAGAAAGGAGAGAACCGCGCCAAGCTGGTCGAACTGCTGAACCGTCGGCTCCTCCCGCACGCTCAGATGGGTGACACGCTGGTCGTGCCCACCGAGTTTGGGCTGGACTTTCGCGCCTACTCGCCCTTTCCGCGCTACTACCCGGGCGCGCGCCAGCTGCCGAAGCTCTTCATTATGCACAAAGGCGTGCAGGCGTGGGCCGCCTACGAACACGGCCGGCTCGCCCGCTGGGGTATCATCAACACCGGCAGCGACGAAAACCCCACGCCCAGCGGGCGTTTCAGCTTCAACTGGAAGCAGGAGTACCGCATCTCGACGCTCAGCCCGCCGGGCGAGGACTGGAAGATGTACTGGGTGTTCAACTTCTACCATCGGCGCGGCATCCACGTTCACCAGTACGAAATGCCCACCGGCGGCCCGACCAGCCACGGGGGCGTCCGCCTCGTCGACGCCGATGCGCAGTGGATTTCGCCCGTCCTGGTCCTCGGCGAAAACCCCGACGGCACGCCGCAGCCGTTCGAGTTCAAGCGCCGCTACCCCATCTTGAAGCGCCTCGACCTGCCACAGAATCCGATGAGCGTGCCCGCCGGCTCCCCGTGGCAACGCAAGTTCGACCGGATGACGGCGCAGCGGTAGGGATGTAGGTGTGGAGGTTGTACAGACCGGGGAGGGAGGTGACGCCCACTTCCAGCGCGCTACGTACGGACGTCCACACGCACAAACGTCCATACCTCATCATCATCCCACCCCCTCGAACAGGCGCCCGAAGCGCGGGACGCCCATCCAGCCGGCCTCGTCGTTCCACGAGAAGTAGACCATCACTGCCTTGCCGACGATGTGGTCCATCGGGACGAAGCCCCAGAAGCGGCTGTCCTGCGAGTCGTCGCGGTTGTCGCCCATCACGAAGTAGTAGTCTTCGCGAAAGGTGTACTCGCTTGCGACCTTGCCGTCGATCTCGTAGCGCCCCGGTCCCAGGCGGCGGGCGGCTCGATCTTCGTACACGTCGATGACGCGGCGGTACACCGGCCACGTTCGTTCGGTGAGCTGCACCGTCATGCCCTTTTTCGGAATCGTGACCGGGCCGTAGTTGTCGCGCGTGTAGTTGCGGCCGTCGGGAAAGAGCTGCGGGCTGCGGAAGCCGCGCTCCTCGCCGCCGCGCTCGGCAATGCTCGGCTCCACCGACTCCACCCAGGACCACGAGCGGATCGCTTCCGCCGCCTTCGGGGTCGCCTGCACGCGCACCACCGCCGGGTCGGTCGTGGGGAGCACCGCGCTGACGCCCAGCTCGTCGAGTTGCCCCTCGGAAAAGCGATAGCCGGCCTCGCTTTTCTCGACGGTCCAGAGCTGCTGCATCGTCGGCAAGAGCTCGTGCTGATCGAGCTGGTCTTTCCCCGCACCGGTGTAGACGGCTTTGTTGCGGACGCGCAGCGTCTCGCCCGGCAGACCCATCACGCGCTTGATGTAGTGGACCTTCTGGTCGATGGCGCCCCGGGCAGGCGGGTAGTTGAAGACGACCTCGTCGTAGCGGTCCACGTCGTCGAACCCGGGGAGGCGCACGTCGGGAAAGACCGACCCCGGCACGCACCACTGCGTGTAGGGCGCGCACAGGCTCATCGGCAGGCGCGGGCCGTAGTGCACCTTCGAGACGAAGAGGTAGTCGCCCACCAGCAGGCTCCTCTCCATCGAGGGGGACGGAATGCGGAACTGGTCGAGCAGAAACGTCCGCACAAACAGCATGATCAGCAGGGCCAGCGCGACCGCCTCGACCCACTGGCGGAGCTGGCTTTTGCGCGCCTGGCGCGGCCCGTCGCGGCCCCGACCCTTGTCGCCGTCGTCGGAGCCGGAGCGCCCGTTCGCGCGGTTCCGCCCCGACGAGCCGCGGTGCTTCCGGCGCCGCTTGGCTCGCTGCTGCGTGGAAGAAGACAAAGCCCTGCGGAAATGAGAAAAGGGAAAGCAACGGGCGCTTCGCCGCACGCGACACGTACCGTATGAAAAACGGGGCGTCGGCGTTTCCAGGCGGAGCGTAAATGCATTTCACGCTCCTCGAATGCATTTCACGCTCCTCGTACGCTACGGACCGGCGTCTCTCCGCCCTCGCCGCAGCGTGGGCCGGCGTCCCGGCACCACGTCACGGCGGTCGGCGGGGACGGTGAAAAACCGCTCTCCGTCGAAGCCGGTGCGATACCACGTCTCGGTCGCTGGGTCGTAGTAGTAGTCCACATACGGGGCGCGCCGGCGGGTGCGGAGCAGCGGGGCGAAAACGGCCGCGCGCAGCTCGGGCAGGCGCTCGCGGTAGCGCGCCGGTGCGCTGACGACGAGCCCGCGGTCGAAGGGGCCGCCCGGGTCGACCACTTTGAGCGGAATCGTGTCGTTGGCGACGAGCCAGTACTCGAATTGAATGTAGTCGCCGGCCGAGCGGCCGCCCATGAGGGAGTCGGTGTCGACGACCGTGCGCGTGGGGTCGCCGTAGCGGGCCTGGAGGCGCGCGCGCAGCCGTCGCGTCTGCATCGTGTCGAGAGCGGTGCGCCGCGGGCCCGTAACGCGGCCCAGGTACGCCCACTCCACGTCGGCAAAGCGGCGCTCAAAGACCTCCGTGCCCACCGGCAGCACAGCGCGGCGCTCACGGATGCGCGGCCGTGGCGCGTTCTCTTCTTGCCTCCCTCCCGTCGCCGTCGCGGCCACCCAGGCGCGCAGCGAATCGAGGCGGGGCGTACTCAGCCGCACGGGACGCGCCGGAGGCATGGGCCGCCGCGCGAGGCGGTCGGCCACCGCGTCAATGCGGGCGCGCCGGTAGAGCCGGCCGAGGTCGGCGGGTTCAGCGTCGCTTTGCTGCTGCGCGTGGGCAGCGGGGGCAAGCACGGCGGCGGCCAACAGAACCGCGAGCACGGCGGCGGCGACCTTCGACTCTTCTCTCATGCGTTGTACGGGCGCGATATATCGCGCCCCTACCTTGGTTAAAAACGGTCGGCCCGAACCCCCAAACCCGAACCCCCAAACCGCGCCAAAGGCGCTATTCATCCATCGACAGCACCGCCAGGAACGCCTCCTGCGGCACGTCGACGGTGCCGACCTTTTTCATGCGCTTCTTGCCTTCCTTCTGCTGCTCGCGCAGCTTGCGCTTGCGCGTCACGTCGCCGCCATAGCACTTGGCGGTCACATCCTTGCGCTGCGCCTTCACGGTTTCGCGCGCGACGATGCGCCGCCCGATGCTCGCCTGCACGGGCACCTCGAAGAGCTGCTTCGGGATTAGCTCCTTGAGCTTCTTGGTCAGCTTGCGCCCCACGTCGTAGGCCTTGTCGCGGTGCACGATGGTCGAGAGCGCGTCGACGGGCTTCTCGTTGATCAAGATCGAGAGCTTGACCAGGTCGGCCGGGCGGTTTTCGATGAACTCGTAGTCGAACGAGGCGTAGCCGCGGCTGACGGACTTGAGCGTGTCGTAGAAGTCGAAGACGATCTCCGCCAGCGGCAGCTCGTACTGCAAGCGCACGCGCTCGCTGTCGAGGTAGCGCTGCGTGACGTACTGCCCGCGCCGGTCCTCGCAGAGCTGCATCAGGTTGCCGATGTAGTCGCTCGGCGTGATGATGTCCGCCTCCACGACCGGCTCGCGCCCCTCCTCGATGTCGCCGTAGTGCGGAAACGACTCCGGGTTGTCCACGACGACCGTCTCGGGCTCCTTGCCCTTGTTGGGGTCGCCTTCGAGGAGCACCTCGTACTTGACGTTCGGCTGCGTGGTAATGATGTCGAGGTCGAACTCGCGGTCGAGTCGCTCCTGCACGATTTCCATGTGGAGCAGGCCCAGAAAGCCCACCCGAAAGCCGAACCCCAGGGCGGCGGAGGTCTCGGGCTCGTACATCAGCGAGGCGTCGTTGAGCTGGAGCTTTTCGAGGGAGGCGCGCAGGTCTTCGAAGTCGCCGTCGTCAGTGGGAAAGATGCCGCTGAAGACCATCGGCTGCGGCTCCTGAAAGCCGGGAATCGGCTCGGGGGCCGGGTTCTGCGCCGACGTGATCGTGTCGCCGACGCGCGTGTCGCGCACGTCCTTGACGCTGCCGATGACGTAGCCCACGTCGCCGGTCGTGAGCTCGTCGGCCGGCTGCATCCCCATGCGCAGCGTGCCGATCTCCTCGGCGTCGTACTGCTTGCCGTTGGACATGAACTCGATCCCCTCGCCCTCCTCGAGCGCACCGTCGAAGACGCGGGCGTAGACGATGGAGCCGCGATACGTGTTGAAGACGGAGTCGAAGATCAGCGCGCGCAGCGGGGCGTCCGGGTCGCCCGACGGGGCGGGCACGCGGTCGACGACGGTGTCGAGCAGGCCGCCCGTGCCCTCGCCGGTCTTGGCGCTGATGAGCGGGATGTCCTCCGCGGGCTCGCCGATGAGGTCTTCGAGCGCCTGCGCGATTTCGAGCGGGCGGGCGCTCGGCAGGTCTACCTTGTTGACGACCGGGATGATCTCCAGATCGGCCTCCAGCGCGAGGTAGAGGTTCGAGAGCGTCTGCGCCTCGATCCCCTGCGCGGCGTCGACGACCAGGAGCGCCCCTTCGCAGGCTTCGAGCGCGCGGCTCACCTCGTAG
>PXTR01000100.1 GCA_003023245.1 Bacteroidetes bacterium QS_8_68_15
CCTTCGGCGCAGACGTGAAGAGACAAGACGAGGGGGGGGGAGGCTGTGGTGTGCCTACGGTCCATCTCGTCCTTGCCAAAGAAAAAGCCCCAGTCGGCGACGCGTGGGCCGCGTGGGGCAATCTCATCTCCAAAGGTTGGTGTCCAAAGGTTGGTGGGTCCTGGTGGATTTGAACCACCGACCTTCCGCGTGTGAGGCGGACGCTCTAAACCGCTGAGCTAAGGACCCGGTGCTTGTTCGGCGCGCCCGGCGTTCGGAGCCGAACGGTCCTCTCGAAGGGCATTGCGAAGATAGGAGAGCGCGCGGCTTGCGTCAAGGCATTGCCCTCAAGAAAGGAAAGCGGACGCACGCCGAATAGCGACGCTCGCGGCTATGGATTCGTCGTCGTATGCTGCAGCGAGGTGCTCGTGGAGTGGGCGCTGTCGTCGGTTCGAACCGGCATTTTCTTGAGCGGAAGGGGCGGCACGGCCCAGGAGGAGGCCGCCTGCGTCCCACCGAACGTTATGCGGTGAGGCGGCGCCGACGGACGGTCCGGGGCGCGGTCGGCGGAGGGCTCCGGCGTCACGGCCGCCGGGACAGGTTTCTTTTGCGAGGCATCCGAAAAGAGAGTGGCGCCCGCCACCATGCCGACGCTCAGCGCCACCGTCATGGCCGAGGCGACGGCGAGGACCGTGCCGGCCTTCGAGGAAAGCGCCGGCGGCCGCAACGACTCGTGTGAAGGGGCGTCGCCGGAGAAAGGGGCTTTTTCAGACGAGACTCCTTCTGCCATGGCCTCACGCACCTGCTCCTCGATTTCGCGGCTGGCCTGTTCGAGGCGTCCGTCCTGCTTGGCCCGGTGGAGGCGCTCCTTGACGCGCTCGGCCGCTTGCTCGCGGCATTCGCAGTCACTCAAAAGCGAGCGCGTGCGGCAGAGCCGCTCCACGTGAGCGGCCAAGTCGGGATTGGCTTCGATGTACTCTTCGAAGACCGCCTGCATCGACGGGTCCATCGTGCCGTCGACGTATTCGCAGAGCCATTCGCCGATCCACTCGTATGAGCCGCCGCAGCCCGAGGGGTCGGCCTCCCCGAGGGGGGCATTGCCAGGGGGGCCGTCGTATCGCTCCGCCATAACAACAACGTTGCGTTGGTCGAGAAGGGAGAGCCAAGAAACAGACGCTTGGGACCCGCCGCGCGCAGACGCCGGGCAATGGAGGTGAACGGCCCGTCGTCGCTCACATGCAACGTCTCGATTTGGCGACTGCGTAATGCCTGCGCCGACGCGAAAGTTTCAGCCGCCCGCTCGTTCTTCATGTGCGGGCGCCGGGCGGTCTGTGGATCGAAAGTCGTTTGTTAACCATCAACTTTCGGGCAGAGGCTTCCGCTTGCCTGCGAGGAGCTGAACAGACCGAACAAGACGATAGACGACGGACGATGTTCGCGGCACGAAAGTCTACCATCCATCATGGTCCACCGTCGCTCAGTAAACGTCGTTTCGCTGGCCTACCTACCTGGTCGTAGCGTTGCGGCTTGAGCTTGTTTTTTCCAGCGTCTCCTCGGCAGCTTCCGTGGCAGCCGCGTCCAGGTCGAACGCCTCGGCGGGGACGAAGCGGAACGTCTTGTGAGTCCAGTCGCTGCCGTCGGCCGCGGCGCGATACTGCGCCCGGTAGAAGTCGGGACGCGCGGCGAGGTCGTCGAGCGCGTCGGCGGCGTAGTCGATGTCGGCCTTCGTGTTGTAGAGGCCCAGCGAGGCGCGCACCATGCCGGGCTGCCGGTCGGTTTGTTCGTGTGGCGGAGCCTCCTCGCCAAAGGGCAGGTCGCAGGAGGACGCCTCGGCGGCAGGAGGCGCACCGTCGCCGCCGGCAGGCGCGGCCCCGTGGTCTTCCCCCGCGCCGGCGCGGCCCAAGAGCCGGCGCACCAGCGGCTGCGCGCAGAAGCACTCGTTGCGCACGGCGAGGCCGAAGTAGTCGTTGAGCGCGGCAGCGACGAGGCCGTGCGGCAGCGCGCGCAAGTTGAACGTCATCACGCCGATGCGCTCGGCCTGCGCCAGGTCCGCTGCGCCATAGAGGGTGAGCCCGTCGACGGCGGAGAAGCGCGAGAGCGCGTGCTGCGTCAGTTCGCGTTCGTGCTCGGCGACGGTGTCCATCCCCACGCGCTGGAGGATGCGCAGCGTGGCCGCCAGCAAGAAGGCGCCCGGCAGATTGGGCGTGCCCGCCTCCTCGCGCTCGGGCAGGCGGTCGGTGATCTGGTAGCGGTCCGTCTCCACGCGGCTGACGATGCCGCCGCCGACGGTCTGCGGCTCTTGCCCCTCGAAGAGCTCCTTGCGCGCCACGATGACGCCGGGGCTGCCGGGGGCGTAGATCTTGTGCCCGCTCAGGCACACCACGTCGAGCGCGTGGCCGGAGTCCGCGTCGTAAATGGGAATCGGCATGTGCGCGGCGCTCTGCGCGGCGTCCACCACGACGCGCGCCCCCGCTTCGTGGGCCCGGCGCGCAATCTCGCGCACCGGGTTGGTCACGCCCGTGACGTTGGAGGCGGAGGGGATCGCCACGTACGCCAGCCGGTCGGCGTGCTCCTGGATGGCGCGTTCGAGGGCCTGCATGTCCACGCGCCCGGCCCGGCCGCCGGGGTCGGTCTCCAGCGGGACGTGGACGACCTCGCGGGCGTGCTTGCGGTGCGGCAGGTCGTTGGCGTGGTGCTCCATCATCGTGGTGATGACCACGTCGCGGGCGCCCTCCTGTCCCTGTCGGTCCGGGGCGGGAAGCAACTGACGCGCCATGCGGTTGAGGCCGGCGGTGACGCCGTGGCCGCAGAAAACGGCTGTGTACTGCTCGGGGTCGGCGCCGACGAAGTCGAGCACCGCCTCGTGGGCCTGCTCGTAGGCGCGCGTCATGACGTGCGCGCCGAAGTGAAGCTTCGAGTGCGTGTTGGCGTAGCGGCCCAGCGCCTGCCGCATCACGCGCGCCGCCGGGCGCAGGCGCAGGCTCGACGCGGCGCTGTCGAGATAGGTGCGGCGCGTCGTCTCGCCGGCGGCCAGCTCGTACTTGGCGTCGAGCCCGTCGAAAGCGGGCTGAAGCGCGTCGAGCAACGCGCGGCCTGAGGCGTGCGACGGCGCGTCAGCGGACGAAGAGCGGGCGGTGGCAGCGGGAGGCGAGGCGCTCATGACGGAGTGCGGGGGCGTGCAGGGGGTACGGGAGTGTTCGGGAGCTGGCGAGGTGATTTGCTCTGTCAGGTGACTTGCCTTCGTTCAGGCGCGGCACGTCGTGCGCCTACGGTTTGTCGGCAGCGGTCTTGCGCGGTGGCAAGCGCGCCTGCGGCCTAAAAAACTTTCAACCTTCCAACCATTCAACCCTCTTCCACCACGATCTGCTTGCGTAGGCGCGCGACGGGAATCGAGAGCTGCTTGCGGTACTTCGAGACGGTGCGCCGAGCGATCTTGAAGCCGCGATCGGATAGCGTGTCCGCCAGCTTCGAGTCCGACAGCGGATTGGTCTTGTCCTCCTCGTCGACGATCTGCTGGAGGATGGCCTTGACCTCCTTGTTGGAGACCTCCTCGCCGCTCTCGGTTTCGAGCCCTTCGCTGAAGAAATATTTTAGCTCGTAGACGCCCCACTCGGTCTGCACGTACTTGCCGTTGACCACACGGCTGACGGTGGAAATGTCCATCTCGATGATCTCGGCGATGTCCTTGAGAATCATCGGGCGCAAGTTCCCCGGGCCTTTCTTGAAGAAGTCCTCCTGCTCCTGCACGATGGCGTCCATGACCATCGTCATGGTGTGGCGGCGCTGGTTGATGGAGTTGATAAACCAGCGGGCCGAGTCGAACTTGTCTTTCAGAAAGTCGCGCGTCTCGTCGTCGACGTCGGCGCCGTTGGCGGAACCGGACGACGCGCCAGCGACGTCGGGCGTGTCCTCGTCGCTCGCGGCGGCGCCGTTTTCGCCCTTCGCGCCCTGCTTGCGTCTTTTCTGCTCGGCAGAGAGCTTTTCGAGCATTTTGCGGTACTGCTTGGAGATGTGCAGCTTCGGGGCGTTGCGCCCGTTGAGCAAAATGACGAACTCCCCGTCCACCCAGCGCACCGTGAAGTCGGGCGTGATGTAGTT
>PXTR01000101.1 GCA_003023245.1 Bacteroidetes bacterium QS_8_68_15
AATCTCATTCGGATTATTGGCAGCCCAACCGACGAGGGAGATCCGCCCCAGGAGCACTTGCCCCTCGCGGGCGGCGCCGCATCAAGTGCGGGATGACACGCTGGTTTGATTGGTTTTCACCATACCTCACAACTTGGGTTAAGTAGAGGGCAACCTTACGCGCCCCGACCAACGGGAAGCAGTCCCCTCGGGGCGCAATACGTTTCACGCAATACGCCTCACTTTTCCCGAAAGGCCAGCGTGAGCGGGACGCCGGCGAAGTCGAACGTCTCACGCAGGCGGCCTTCGAGGTAGCGGCGGTAGCTTTCGCGCACGCCCTCCGGGTGGTTGGTAAAAAAGGCGAACACCGGTGGGGCGGAGCGTACCTGCGTGGCGTAGTTGATCTTGACGTGGCGGCCCTGGTGGGAGGCCGGCGGATGGTCACGCACGGCGTCGCGGAGCGCGCTGTTGAGATCGGAGGTCTGCACCTGCTCCCGGCGACGATCGGCCACGTCGAGCGCGTCGGCGAGCGCGTCGTAGATGCGCTGGTGCGTCTTGGCTGAGATGAAGCGGATGGGCACGTGATCGAGCGGCCCCAGCTTCCCGCGAAAAAAGTCCGCGTAGCGTCCGGCCGTGGAAGCGTCTTTTTCCACGAGGTCCCACTTGTTGACGCCCAGCACGAGGCCGGCCTTCTGCTCGGCCGCCTGGCTGATGATGCGCTGGTCCTGGCGCTCCAGCCCCTGCGTGGCGTCGACGAGGCAGAGCACCACGTCGCCGGAGCGCACGGCGCGCTCGGTGCGCAGCGTAGCATAGAACTCGACGTTTTCCTCCACCTGCGCCTGCTTGCGCAGGCCGGCGGTGTCGACCAGCTCCAGCTCCCGGCCCTCGAACTGCACGAACGAGTTGACGGCGTCGCGCGTGGTGCCGGGCACCTCGGTGACGAGCGTGCGCCCGTGCCCCAGCAGCGCGTTGATGAAGGAGGATTTGCCCACATTGGGGCGCCCGGCCACCGCCACGCGCGTGCGTCGCTCCGCCGCCGCCTCCTCGTCCGGCGCACCGGGCAAGCGGTCGAGCACCCCGTCGAGCAGGTCGCCGGTGCCGCTGCCGCTCTCGGCGCTGACGGCGAAGACCTCGCCCAGGCCCAGCTGGTAGAAGTTGGCCGCGTTCCAGCGGTCCTCGTCGCGGTCGGCCTTGTTGGCGACGATGACGGCCGGCACCTCCGCGGTGCGCAGGCGGTCGGCGATCTCCGCGTCGATGTCGGTGAGACCGGCGCGCGCGTCGGCGACGTAGAGCACCAGGTCGGCCTCGTCGACGGCGATTTCGGTCTGCTCGCGCACGGCCGCCTCGAAGCGCTCGGCGGAGCGCGGCACGAAGCCACCGGTGTCGACCAGGTCGAAGCGCTGCCCGCTCCACTCGACCGTCCCGTAGAGCCGGTCGCGCGTGACGCCCGGCACGCCGGCGGTGATGGCGCCGCCCTCCTCGGTGAGGCGGTTGAAGAGGGTGGACTTGCCGACGTTGGGACGGCCGACGAGGGCGACGAGCGGCACGGAGCGAAGGCGGCGGACGCGGCGAAAAGCAACGGGCGAGCAGCGCGCCTTCTGCACAGCCTTCACGGAGGCCGTTGTTCCGGCCCACGGATCAAAAGCCCGTCTCGTTTCGCGCTCTGCACCCTCTCGACGCTCGGCCTCCTGTCATTCCATCGTCTTTCGAGACTCGCCCTTCGAAACCGTCCCCTGCCCCCGACGTGCAACGGGCAGGTCGTTTTGCCGCCCCAAACACAGCTTCCCCAAAAGGCTGTCACAGCGAGCGAGCGACCCGAGGAGCTCGTCTCATGCGAGCGCGGCCGTCTCCAGTGGACGCCCCTTCCGTTGCTCATCGACGCCCCGCCGCCGCTTGACGACCGCCTTCTACGCCCCGCCGAGCGCCGTGCATGGACGCCGCCTCGTGCTCCCGCCCGAGGAGGCGCGCCACGCCACGCGCGCCCTGCGCCACGGTCCCGGCGACGAAATCCTCGTCGTCGACGGCGAAGGGGCGCGCCACCGCGTGCGCCTCGATCAGCTCGGCGAAGAAAAAACCGTCGGCACGATTCTCGGCACCGAGCACGACGCCGGCGAGCCGCCCTACGAGCTGACGGTGGGACTGGGGCTACTCAAGAAGCGCAGCCGGTTCGAGACTGTTCTCGAAAAAGCGGTCGAACTGGGCGCCGCGCGCCTCGTGCCGCTCCGCACGCGCTACACCGAGGCAGCCTCCCTCAGGCGCGAACGCTCCGAGCGCATCTTGCGCGCCGCCCTCAAGCAAAGCGGGCGCAGCCGCCTGCCCCGGCTCGACGCTCCTGTGCCGCTGGAGGACCTGGTGGAGGAGGTCCGCAACGGCGGGTCCTTCGACCGATCCTTCCTGGCGCACCGCCGCCACCGCCACCCGGCTGATCCCTCGCTCGCGTCTGCGCTTTCCGGCACGGACCGCGCCCCGCGGCTGCTCGTACTGATCGGACCCGAAGGCGGCTTTTCTGAAGAGGAAGTAGCGCGCGCCGAAGCGGCCGGGGCGACGGTCGTCGCGCTCGGGCCGCGCCGCCTGCGCACCGAAACGGCTGCGCTGACAGCCGCCAGCGCCGTCATGCTGGCGTTTTCGTGATTTACCTGCTCGTTTCTTGAACCAGCCATTCGCATGAAAAACGACCACTCGGAAAACAAAAACTTAGAAGAAAAGCGAGTGCAATCCGATCAGGTATTGAATGGCCTATTGCTGAAGGTGTATCGCGACGAAGTGGAGCTGCCGGACGGGAGCACGTCGCAGCGGGAGTGGATCGACCATCCCGGGGCGGCCGCGGTCGTTCCGCTTTTCGAGGACGGCTCGACGGTGCTGGTGCGCCAGTTTCGCTACGCCGCTGGGGAAGCGTTTCTGGAAGTGCCGGCCGGCAAGCTCGATCACGCCGGTGAGGTGCCCGAAGAGGTGGGCCGGCGAGAGTTGGAGGAAGAGGCCGGCCTTCGCGCCGAGGCGCTCACGCCGGTGGGCGAGACGTATCCGGCCATCGGGTACAGCAACGAGGCGATTCACTTGTTCGTCGGAGAAGACCTGGAGCGCACCGAGACGAGCCGCGAGGAGGGCGAGTTCATGGAGGTCGTGCCGATGGGATTCGGAGAGGCCGTCCAGAAGGTGCGCGACGGTGAAATCCAAGACGCCAAGTCGGTAGCGGCGCTCACGCTGGCGGACGCCTTCGTGGAGCGCCGAGCGGAGGAAGCGCACGAGAAGAAGCTCCGCTGAAGAAAACACCCCGGGCCGCCGGGCGGTTGCAGCCTCGTGCGGCTCCCGCTACATTATTACGCTGATCTTTCGGCCCCAAAATCTCTTCTAAGCGCGCCATGATCTTCTTTTCAATTCTCATCGGGTTTATCGCGCTTCTGGCGCTGTTGATGACTGTGGTCATTCTGCTTCAGAGCGGCAAGGGCGGCGGGCTGGCCGGCATCGCCGGCGGCGGGGGCGGCGCGCGGGAAGTGCTGGGCGCGCGGCAGGCGCCGAACCTGCTGGAGCGCGCGACCTGGACGCTCGCGGCGCTCTTCATCACGCTTTGCATCTTGACGAACTTCGCCATCGACCGGAGCGGCGACCAGGCGCCCTCGACGCTCCAGGACCGCGCCGGGCAGCAGCAGCAGCAGCAGCAGCAAGCGCCCGCCCCGCAACAGCAGCCGACGCCCGGAAGCCAGCAGGCCCCCGGTGGGCAGCAGCAACAGCAGCAAGCGCCGGCTCCGCGGGGCGGCGGCGGTCAGCAAGGCGGCGGTCAGCAACGGAGCGCGCCCGCGCCGCAGGGCGGCGGCGGCGGGCAGTAGCCCGAGCGTTTCGTCGACCTCGACGGCCGCACATTTGACAAGAAAAAGGGGGCCGTCCGGCGCCCTTTTCTTCTGGGTAAACCTTTTTCGCTATCGGGTCCAGCGCGCGCAGTCGGAACGGCGAGACATGCAAATATTGAACTCAAGTTGTGACCTATCAGAAAATGTGTCATTCCGGACCCCGATCCGGAATCTCATTCGGATTATTGGCAGCCAAACCGAGGGAGATCCGCCCCAGGAGC
>PXTR01000102.1 GCA_003023245.1 Bacteroidetes bacterium QS_8_68_15
GGGGTGCGAGACGCGGCCCCAGCTGAGGTCGGTGATGTGCAGGAGCCCGTCCACGCCGCCGAGATCGACGAAGGCGCCGAAGTCGACGATGTTTTTGACCTGGCCCTGAAGGACCTGCCCCACTTCGAGGCTCGAGAGGATTTCCTCGCGCTGCTCTTCGAGCTCCTTCTCGATCAGCACGCGGTGGCTGATGACGATGTTCTCGTTGCCCGGGTTGAGCTTGACGATCTTGAACTCCATGCGCCGGCCCAGGTACTGCTCGAAGTCGCGCACGCGGCGCACGTCGATCTGCGAGCCGGGCAGGAAGGCTTCCATCTCGCCGTCGAGGATCTCGGCGATCATGCCGCCTTTGATCCGCTCGGTGATCTGACCTTCGATGACCTCATCATTTTCGTGAATCTTCTCCACGCGCTGCCAGCGGCGCTCGCGGTCGGCGCGCTCTTTGGAAATCACCAGCTGGCCGTCGCGGTCTTCCTTGAAGTCGAGCCAGACCTCGACCTCGTCGCCGGGGCTGAGCTTGCGGTCGCCGAACTCGGCGCGGTCGACGACGCCGTCGGACTTGTAGCCAATGTCGATCAAGACGTCGCTGGCGTCGGCGCTCAAGACGCGCCCGGGCACGATCTCCTGTTCGTACAGCTCGGTGGTCGTCTCGTCGATGAGGTTGCGCAGGCGGGCGTAGCTCTCGTCGGCGGCGCGCTGCTCGGCGGCCGTCTCTCGTTCGAGATCCTCGAGCGAAACGGTGCGCCCGATCGCCTCGCCGGTAAAGCCGGCGTCCTCGGAGCGGCTCTGCTCCTGGAGCTCCTCGCTCGAGACGGCCCCCTCCTCGGACACACTTCCTTCCTCCCCGCCGGGCGTCGGCAGCGACACGTCGTCGGAAGACGGAATGCCGTCCCCTTCGGACGAAACGTTTTCGACCGCCTCTTCGAGCATCCGCTTGACCGGACCGCTCTGCTGGTCGTCGCCTTCATCCGCAGGGGATGACGCCTCCTCGTCTTCCGCTGACGGCGTCTCCGCTCCGCTCTCCTCGTCGTCTTCGGCGTCTTCGGGAACGGCGTCGGTAGGCGTGGACTCCTCTTCGGTCATGGCAACGTCTTCCTCCCCGGCGTCCATGACGGCCCCGTCGCCGGAGGCGGAAGCGGCCGGCGTGTCGGGCGCGCCCTCGCCGGCGCTGGCCTGATCGGTGACGGCTGCACCGCCGGACTCGTCGGGGTGCTGCTGCGCCTCGGTCGCCTCGCCGGCGGGACCGGGGTCCTCGGAAGGGGCTTCTTCGGCAGGGGCGGACGCCGCCTGCTCGGTCGGGGCGTTCTCGTCTTCGGCAGAAGCGCCGTCTTCGGGAGAAGCGTCGTCTTCGGCGGTGTCGGGGCGCGGTTGCTCGGTGGTGGGGGAGGAAGCGTCTTCGGCCATAGAGGGGGATGTGTGATTGAGCAGGCCGGCGGAGGCGACGGCGAAAGAGCAGGCGTGCGGCTCTCGTCGAACGCGGAGCGCCGACCGTTGCGAATGAGCCTGCCGGAACGGACGGCGCGTTCCCGCACGCCACCGGGGCAGACGAGGTGAAAAGGGGAAATAAGGATGCAGGCTTCGGCGGACGGTCCCTGCGGGAAACGGACGCGCACGGGTCGCCAGTTGAGTGCGAAGCGCCGTGCACGTCCCGGGGGTCCACCGAAGCGTAACCTTCCCAACAACCGCGCCGACGCACACGTTCCCGCCTTCAGGCCGCCGCCCGGTGCTCCCGCACCCGCTGCGCGACGAATTCCACCTGCTCTTCGATTGAGCGGTCGGTGGTGTCGAGGGCGACGGCGTCGTCGGCCTGCCGAAGCGGGCTCATCTCGCGGGCGCGGTCCTGCGCGTCGCGTCGGCGAATGTCGGCGAGCACCTCGTCGAGCGGCGGCGCCTCCCCGTGTTTTTCGAGCAACTCGTCCCGGCGTCGGCGCGCGCGCACTTCCGCGTCGGCGACGAGGAAGATTTTTACGTCCGCCTCCGGGAAGACGACCGTGCCGATGTCGCGCCCATCGAGCACGACGCCGCCGCCCTCTGCTTCGCAGGCGGCAGCGATGCGGCGCTGCTCCTCGACCAGTTTTTCGCGCACGGCCGGGAGCGCGCTCACGTCGCTGGCGCGGCGCGTCACGGCGGGGGCGCGCAGCTCGCCCGTCACGTCGTCGCCGTTGAGGGTGACGCGCATGGCCCCGTCTTCGTCGTGATGCACGCCCACGTGGTGATGCACGCCCACGTGCACGCCGTCGAGGACGCGCTCGACGACGCTCGCCCCTGCCTCCGTCTCCTCCTTCCCCACTCCAGCGCGCAAAAAAGCCAGCGTCACCGCACGGTACATCGCGCCGGTGTCCAGGTAGAGCAAGCCGACCTCCTCGGCAACGGCGCGGGCGGTGGTGCTCTTGCCGGAGCTGGCCGGCCCGTCGATGGCAACGATCACGGTTCGGAGGCGGGGATGCGGAAGTGCGGAGGGGACAGGGTACAACCTACGCACGCGCCCCCGTCAACCTAAAGGTCGATCTCGCCGTCGTCCCCACCCTCGCTACCGACTTCGCCGACGTCGATGGTAATGGGATTCGGATACTCGATGGGCCCGAGAGGCGTGCTGATCGTCGGCTGCGCTCGGAGGCTCACGTTCTGGGGGGCGCCGCCGATGCCGGCCACGTTGAGCGCGAGCTGGAGCAGGTCCGGGCCGCCGCGCTCGAAGAACTCCAGCAGGTCGAGACGAATGTCGATGGGCACGCTCCTGGTCTGGCCGGCGGGCAACACGACCTGTTCGTCGAAGGTGCCGCTGATGGTTTCGCGGTCGTCCAGCAGCAAGGTCCAGTCCATGCGCGTCAGGCGCGCGTCCGCTTCATTTTCGGTGGGATTGTTCGCCTCCAGCACGAGCGTGAAGCTCATCGGCAGCTCCCCCTGCGCCAGCGCCACGCCCAGCTGCCCGAAGTCGCCGAAGCCCACATCGTCGGGGTCGCGGATGTCGCTGAGGTTGACCCCCGCCAGCTCGGCACGCTCCACGTCGTCGATGGCGAAGTCGATGTTGCGCAGGTTGGCGACCTGGCGCAGCTGTCGGCAGGCCGGCAGCGCCAGCAGCATCGGCGCCAGCACGAGCACGCTTGCCACGGCGACGGCGGCGCGACGACGCAGGCGACGCGAAGCGGAGCGAAGTACGGCGGCGCGCGTTTCGTCGTTCATCGGTCGGAGAGGCATCGGTTGCTGGAGAAAGAAAGCGCGGAGGGCAAAGGGGCCGCCGGACCCGACGCCGTACCACGTTCGTGCAACCATCGTTCCGGAGCTGGTTGGCCGGTTTCTCACATCCGCTACTCGACTTACCCAACCAAAAAACTACACCACCAAACAACCGCTCTAACCAGCCCCCCAGCCAACCAATGCGCAAGCTCAAGCGGGAGGAAATGGCCCGTCCGTCGCCCGAAGAGCTGGCCGATTTGCCGCGCCACCCCGTAGCGGCTGTGCTGGAGAACGTCCGCTCGATCCACAACGTCGGCTCGATCTTTCGCACCGCCGACGCGGCCCGCCTCGAACACCTGGTGCTGGCCGGAATCACCGGCACGCCCGACCACCGCAAGCTGCGGAAAACCTCGCTGGGCGCGGAGGAGACGGTGCCCTGGCGCCACGAGGACGACCCCGTCCGCGCCGTGCGCCGCCGACGCGCGGACGGCTGCACCATCGCCGCGCTCGAAATCACCGACGCGCCGACCTCTCCTGATGAACTGACGCTCGAATCGTTTCCGCTTTGTCTCCTCCTGGGCAACGAGTTGGAAGGCGTCAGCGAAGCTCTTTTGCAGGAGGCCGACCACGCGATTTCGATTCCACAGTTCGGGCGCAAGCAATCGCTGAACGTGTCCGTCGCCTTCGGCATCGCCGCGTTCGACCTGGTGCGCCACTACCGTCGACTCCGCGGGTTGGACAAGCAGTTGAAGGTTGAACGTTGATGTTCGTTGGTCTTCGGTCTTCGGTCTGGTGAAAATCGAGCGTCGCGCTTGACTTTTACAATGTCAAGTTTGCGCGCCGTTTTTCTCCCGCACTCCCGCACTCCCG
>PXTR01000103.1 GCA_003023245.1 Bacteroidetes bacterium QS_8_68_15
CGCCCGCGTTGTATAATGTGAGTTCACCTGCGCTGGCGGACTTGCTTTGAGCGCTTTCGAGTTGGCAAAAGCGCCTGACGAAGCTACGACGCAGAAACGGGCAGCTACGCTAAGCGTCAGGTGCAACGCTGGGTTATACCGCGTCTTTTCGTAGCGCGCCATGCTTTGAGGCTTTCCAAAACTGCGCGTACCAGTAGACAGGCATCGAAGCCATACCAAACACAGCGAGCAAAACCACCCAAAGCATTCTCTCCTGTGTGGTAAAGCTACCGTTCCTGATAGCGTGAAGGAGATAGAACACGACCAGGCCGAAGCCAAGCAACATCGTTGATCCAAAGGCTATCGCGGAAGCTGGCAACCCGGTCCCGGGAAGTGGAAAGCTGAAACCAGAAACGGCAAACAGCACGAAGGCGAGCGCCGGGAGTACTGAAGCTACACCAAGAGCGAGCGTGGCTTTGCGGCTCATCTGAAAATCCTCGGGTTGGCAGGGGCAAACGGTGATCTTGTTAGAACGTCACGACCGGCAGCAAACTTTGTTGCGAAGTCGCGCGGTATAACTGTGATTTCACCTGCTCTGGCGTATCCGGCGTGAGCGCTATTCAGTCGGCAAAAACGTCTGACGGAGCTGCGAGCATAGCAGAAAGTAGCAACGCTAAGCGTCAGGGGCAACGCTGAGTTATACGGTTGCTTCGCGGTTTAGGGAAGCAACTGGTCGTATTTCGTATTCTGCGTGCGGTCCGATCCAGAACCAAACGATGCCTTCGGGCTTTCTCTCGCCAATGCCCGGTAGTGCAGACCGACGCGCACCGACCAGACTTCCTCCCTCTGGCCGCTTATCTTCTTGAAATGCAGCGACGGATGGCGAGGGTTGGCTTCGAGAAGCTCGAACTTCTGGTCCGCCAACTTCTGAATGTGCTTCGGCAGTTCACGGTAATGCCGCCAAAACCGCGGAAGGGCGAGATGCGTCACCGTATCGGTTGGGCTTCTCCGGCTTCGTACTCTGCGTCCACTTTCTCCAAAAGCGCGTCGAGCCGTCCCTCGTCGAGGTCACGCTCGATCTGCTCGTCCCAAAGTTTTGCTTGGTAGTCAGCAAACCACGCGGAGAGCTCGGCCACATCTTCGGTCGAAAGCTCGGTGATAGCGTTTTCGATCTCCTTGACGCTCATGCTGTGCCACCTGCGGTTTTGTGTTGAAAGCAGACTGCTTTTCCAACTCCACCGGCGGCTTCGTGTTCTGCTCGGCCGTATAACTGTGAGTTCACCTGCGAGTGGGTGCCCGAGCGTGAGCGCCTCCCGAAGTCTCGGGCCGTTTGCCGTGCCTCTGACGTAGCAGAAAGAACCAACGCAACTTGTCAGGTGCAACGCTGAGTTATGTGCAACTGTGCGTCGGCTTTCTCCTCGTCCATGAGCCAACTAAACGCCTTATTTAACGTAGACGAGCGTCCCAGAATTATCATGAGGCCGGCCCATGAAAGCATATAAAGCATCAGCAAGGGGTAGGGGATCCATTTCTTCGAGGCGCTGGTCCCAATCGCTGGTGTAGGCATCAAAGATGCTCAAGACGGCAGCCAAGCGCGAACACACCTGCAGGCGCTCTGCTCCAGATATGTTTTCGACTTTGTCGCGGATAGTGTTCAGCCTCATGCTCCACCCGCGCGCTGATTTCTCCAATTCGAAATCAATTTTTTGAAGAGGGCGGATTCGTTTTACGGACGGAAGTCGTTACACTACCATCATATCCGTTTCTCACGAGAGCGCCTTCATTTCGCTGACGACGGCGTCGACCGAGTCTTTCGCATCACCGAAAAGCATCCGCGTGACGGGCTGGTAGAACAGCTCGTTGGGCACGCCGGAGTAGCCGGGGCTGAGGCTGCGCTTGCAGACGACGACCGTCTCGGCCTCGTCCACGTCGAGGATGGGCATCCCGTAAATCGGGCTGCCCTCATCGGTGCGCGCGGCGGGGTTGACCACGTCGTTGGCCCCGATGACCAGCGCCACGTCGGTCTGGGCGAACTCGGCGTTGATCTCGTCCATCTCGAAGAGCTGGTCGTAGGGCACGTTCGCCTCGGCGAGGAGCACGTTCATGTGGCCCGGCATGCGCCCGGCGACGGGGTGAATGGCGTACTTGACGGTGACGCCGCGCTCCTCGAGGAGGTCGGCCAGCTCGCGCACCTGGTGTTGCGCCTGCGCCACGGCCAGCCCGTAGCCGGGGACGATGATGACCTGATCGGCGTAGCTGGTGAGGATCGCCGTGTCGTCGGGCGAGGTTTCATTGACGGTGCGGCCCTCGGGCGCCTCCGCCGCCGCGTCGCTCGCCCCCGCCTCTTCCCCGCCGAAGCCGCCGAGGAGCACGTTCTGGAGCGAGCGGTTCATCGCCTCGCACATGATGATCGTCAAAATAAAGCCCGCCGCGCCGACGAGCGTGCCGCTGACGATCAGCGCGATGTTGTCGATGACGAAGCCCGTCGCGGCGGCGGCCAGGCCGGAGTAGGAGTTGAGCAGGGCCACGACGACGGGCATGTCCGCCCCGCCGATGGGCACGACCAGCAGGATGCCCAGCGCCAGCGCCGCGACGAGCAGAAGCACGACGCTGACGACCATCAGCCACCCGGCCCCGCCGGCGCTGAGAATGAATATCCCCGCGAAGACGACTGCCGCGCCCAGCAGCCCGAGCGTGCCGGCGCGCATGCCGATGAAGTCGATGGGGTTGCCGCCGAGGCGCCCGCTGAGCTTGCCGTAGGCCACGAACGAGCCGGTAAATGTGACCGCGCCGATTAAAACGCTCAAGACCACCGTGAAGGCGGTGCCGGCAGTCATTTCGCTGACCGTCAGAGTCGGCGCGTTGCCGAGGTACTTCGCCACCTCCGCCAGCGCCACGAGCGCGGAGGCGAGCCCGCCGAAGCCGTTGAAGACGGCCACCAGCTCGGGCATGGCCGTCATTTCGACCTGCCGCGCCAGGGCCGCCCCGATGCCGCCGCCAATCAGCAGCCCCAGGATCACCATCCACGGTGAGAGGATCGAGTGCAGAAAGAGCGTGGCGAGCACGGCCACGAGCATCCCGCCGGAGGCCAGAGCGTTGCCGCGGCGCGCGGTGGCCGGCGACTGCATGCGCCGGAGCCCCACGATGAAGAGCGCCGCCGAAGCGAGGTAGGCCAGTTGAACAACAGTCTCCATGAAACGCAGCAGTTGGAAGAGAGGAAAGGGCGCGATACATCGCGCCCGCACAGAACGTGGGATCGGACGGAACAGCGATCACCCTCCGGTTCCTGCCCCGGTCTTCGCCCCCTGCTGCTCCTCGGAAGCAGACGGGCGCTGCTTTCGGGTAAACATCTGAAGCATGCGGTCGGTCACGAGAAAGCCGCCGACGACGTTGATCATCGCCACCACCAGCGCGAGGAAGCCCAGCCCCTTCGCCCAACCGGTCCCCGACATGCCCGCCGCGATCAGCGCGCCGACCACGGTGATACCGCTGATGGCGTTGGCGCCGGACATGAGCGGAGTGTGTAGCGTCTGCGGTACCTTGCTGAGAATCTCGTTGCCCAGAAAGGCGGACAGCACGAAGACGATGACGTTTTGCACGGCGGTTGGGGGGTCGGGTTGGGGATTTCGGGGTTCAGGTTGATCGTTTGCGGTCAGGCTTCCGGGGGTTTCCATTCGTCGTCGTCGTCGCCCTTCTCCTGCTCCTCTTCCTCCTCAAAGGGCTCGTTCTCGGAGGGATCGGCTCCCTCGGAGTCATCATCCGGCGGTGCGCTCTCCTCGTTCTCCGGATCTCCTTCCCCGCCCTCTTCTTCTCGGAACGCCCCCTCGCTCGCCGCCGCCGATTCGCCTGCTTCTTCCTCCACGGCCTCCCCCGCGCTCCCACGCCCCCGCGCTCCCGCGCGCTCCTCGAGCCCCAGCGTCTCGCGGAGCCGGTCGTTCGTGACTTCGCCGCCGTGCGCCACGCAGGCGCCGGCGAAGATGTCGTCCTCGAAGTCCGGCGCAAATTCGCCGTTCTCATCGACGAACGCCTCGACCAGCTCCGCCAGGGTGCGGGCGTAGAGTTGACCACCGAGCCGGGCGCCATCAGGTCGACGGCCTCCTCGGAAACGAGGATCGGCGCGTCGCGGCCCGGGATGAGCGCCGTCGAAATGACCACGTCCGCCTCGGCGACGTGCGGCTTGAGCAGCTCGGGCTGGCGCTCTTGGATTTCTTGCTCGAGCTCCTGGGCGTAGCCGCCTTCCCCTTCGCCCTCGGCGTCCTCCAGGGTCAGCTCCACGAACTGCGCCCCGAGGCTTTCGACCTCCTCGCGCGTGGCCTCGCGGATGTCGTAGCCTTTGGTCCGAGCGCCGAGGCGCCCCGCCGTGGCGAGGGCCTGAAGGCCGGCCACCCCCGCCCCCAGCACCAGCACCTGCGCGGGGCGGATGGTGCCGGCGGCGGTGGTCAGCAGCGGAAAAAACTTCGGTAGCGCGTGCGCGCCCGTCAGGACGGCGCGGTAGCCGGCGAGGCTGCTCATCGCCGAGAGCGCGTCCATCTTCTGCGCCCGCGAGATGCGCGGGACCAGCTCCAGCGCCAGCGCGGTGACGCCCTGCTCGGCCAGGGCGCGCACGGCCTCCGGCGCCCCCAGCGGGTCGAGCAGCCCGACGAGGGTTTGCCCCTCGCCCAGCTGCTCCTGCGCCTCCTCGCCGGATGGCGGGGTGACGACGGCCACCAATTCGGCCCCGAGCGCCTCGTCGCGGCCGGCGACGGTGGCCCCGGCGTCTTCGTAGTCCGAGTCGGTGTGGTACGCGCCGTCGCCGGCGCCTGCTTCGACGACGACGTCCAGGCCCGCCCCGGTGAGACGGCGCACGACATCGGGCACGAGAGCGACGCGGGTTTCGCCGTCGGCGGTTTCCTTCGGGACGCCTATGGTGAGGGGCATGGACAAGGCGGATGCAAGAACGGGTTCGGCGCAGGCGGTTTGGCCTCCCCCTACACTAAAAGACAGATAAACGGGTTGCAATAATTAAGGACGCGACCATTTTGATTTCACAAAACTTAATGTTTTAGCCCCTTTGTGCGCACGCTCTCCAAAGAGAAGGCCGCCGGCAAACGCATCAATGTTGCTCCCGGGGCCATGCGCCTGCCTTTCTTATCGCCGGAGAGACGAAGAGCGGTCTCTTCGGGACGATCGTTTGCGCTCAAGACACGGAAGCGTGCGCCGTAGACTCCCCCTTTCTCACCGTCCCTTTCCGCACGCCAGTGTCAGCCGCGCGCCTGCTCGAACTCGTCCATGAAGCGGACCAGCGCGTCGACGGCCTCCTGCGGGAGCGCGTTGTACATCGAGGCGCGAATGCCGCCGACAGTGCGGTGGCCTTTGAGCGAAACGAGCCCTTCGTATTCGGCTTCTTCCACGAACCGTTCTTCCAGCTCCTCACTCGGGAGGCGGAAGGTGGCGTTCATCTTCGAGCGCGCCTCTTCCGCGACCGCGCCGCGGTAGAAGTCCGACGCGTCGATGCGATCGTAGAGCGTCCGGGCTTTCCGCTCGTTGCGCTTTTCGATTTCGCGCACGCCGCCGAGCCCTTTGAGCCACTGCATCACCTTCTCGACGACGTAGACGGCGAACACCGGCGGCGTGTTGAACCGTTTCTCCGCGTGGGTGCCGTAGTCGAGCATCGTCGGGAGCGACCGGCGGCGCTCGTCGAGGAAGTCCGGGTTCACCAAAACGATGGTCACGCCCGCCGGGCCGATGTTTTTCTGCGCGCCGGCGTAGATGAGGCCGTAGCGCTCGGGGTGCTTCAGCGGCCGGCTGAGAAAGTCGCTCGAGGCGTCACACACCAGCGGCGCGGGCGCCTCGGGGGTGAAGTGGTACTGCGTGCCGGCGACCGTGTTGTTGGAGGT
>PXTR01000104.1 GCA_003023245.1 Bacteroidetes bacterium QS_8_68_15
GCTCGTCGAGGAGCTTCTTTTTGGGGAAGCTCACCCCGTAGATGCGCGTCAGCTGGGCGCGGTCTTCGTCGCCGCGCCAGTACGCGCCCGCCGTCGAGAGCAGCTTCGGGTACGTAATGGCGCCGGTGCTGGGGAGGTGCGGGCCGCGGCACAGGTCGGTGAAGTCGCCCTGACGATAAAAGGTAATCGCGCCGTCCTCCAGTTCCTCGATCAGTTCTTGCTTGTACGGGTCGCCTTTTTCAGAAAAGTAGTCGAGCGCGTCCTGCTTCGACACCGGCTCGCGATTGTAGGGCGCGTCGCGCTTCGCCAGCTCTTGCATCTTCTCCTCGATCTCGGCGAAGTCATCTTCAGAGGACGGCGCGTCGCGCTCCGCGTCGGAGAAGTCCACGTCGTAGTAGAAGCCATCCTCGATGGGCGGCCCCACGCCGAACTTGACGTCGCCGTACAGCGCTTCGAGCGCTTCGGCCAGGAGGTGCGCCGAGGAGTGCCAGAACACCATTTTGCCCTCGGCGTCGTCCCAGGTAAGCACTTCGAGGTCGGCGTCTTCCTCGATGGGCCGCTGAAGGTCGCGCACCTCGCCGCCCACCTTCACCGCCAGGGCGTCGCGCGCGAGGCCGGCCCCGATGTCTTCGGCCACGTCGTAGCCGGTCGCCCCCTTCGGATGCGTGCGCTCCGAGCCGTCGGGCAGGCGAATGGTGATTTGTTGCTGCTGCTGTTCAGTCTGGACGTCGGGCATGCAGGGCGTGGGAGTGCGGGGGCGTGGGAGTGGTGCGGGAGGGGTTGGCCGCTCACGGAAGCACGTCGGCGAGGCGGACGCGGTGATCGGTGTGGGGCAGCGTCACGTCGTCATCGGCGTGATACGCGGTGTGGTCGGCGTACCGGTCGCCGGCGGGATGGGTGTAGGCTTCGAGGCGGCGCTCGGGCAGGTTGACGATCCAGACCCGCGGGACGCCCGCCTCGGCGTAGCGTGGAAGCTTGGTCTCGCGGTCGTAAGCGTACGTCGTGTCGGCAACCTCCACGACCAGCAGCGCGTCGGCGGCGGACGGCACGCGCGGCTCGCCGGCGGCGCGCCGGAGCGCCACGTCGGGCTCCGGCTCCTGGTGCGGATCGAGCTGCACCGGGTTCTGGACGCTGACTTCCACCTCCTCGGAAACGTGCTCCACGAAGCGCTTCGTGAGCCGGTTCACGCAGAACAGGTGCGATGCTCCGATGGGAGACATGGGGCGAATCTGTCCGTCGATGAGTTCGACGCGGTCGTCCGGGCGGAGGATGCCCGCCTCGGCCATCGCGCGGTAGTCGTCGGTCGTCAAGAGAAACCGGTCGGCGGTGATCGTGGGCATGGCCGGGCAGGCGGCGTCGGGGCGCGAGCGAGTCTCGGGGAGATGTTCGTTTCATGAACCGAAGCTGCATGTTCCAAAACGACGTTTTCGAACGCGTGGTTTCGCAACGGCCCGGCCTTTGCACAGGCTTGCAGGGGGAAATGCGGCGGGCTTTCAGCCCTTCTCGTCCCGTTTGCGTCTCGCTCGCTGTGTAGTTTTGCCGTCATGTCATTCCGTTTCGACGTCAAGCCGGGTCTGAATTTGCTGTACCTCCGCGGCGCCGGGACGGTGACGGGCCGGCAGGTCCTTCGCAGCCTGCGGGTCCTACGCGGGCGCGCCGGCCTTTCACCCGGAGATCGACACGCTCTTCGACCTGGCGGCCGACGCGACGGTCGAGCCGGGCGACGATGCGGTCATGGACGCCGTCGCGGAGACGGCGCAGGCAGCGCGCGCGCAAGCGGCCTTCCGCCTCGCCGGCGTGGTGCGAAACTCCGACCACCGAACGCTCTTCCAAACGGCAACCGCGATGCTCGCCCCGACTGCGCAGGTGCGCCCCTTCTCCCAGCTCCCGAAGGCCCTTTCCTGGCTGGGGCATGGGAAGAGCGACCTGCCCCCACTGGATCTGAAAAGCGGCGCGCCCGAGCCATCGTTTCTTCCTCTTTCCCCCCTCCTCCCGCTTCGCTCGTGGACGTCGCCGCCGCCTCCTCCTCTTCCTCTTCCTCTACAGACGACGCCGATGCGGACGTGCTCGTCATCGGAGCGGGACTGGCCGGGCTGGCCTGCGCGCGCGAGCTGACCCGGCGAAGCGGCGACCTGCGCGTGCGCCTGCTCGAAGCAAGCGACCGGGTCGGCGGGCGCGTTCGCACCGTCGCGCATGACGGCTTCCTGCTCGACCGCGGCTTTCAGGTGCTCCTGACGGCCTACCCGCTCGCGCAGCAGATGCTCGACTACGACGCGCTCGCGCTCAGGCGCTTCTACAACGGAGCCCTCGTGCGTCACGATGGCGGTTTTCACCGCGTGGCCGACCCCCTCCGCCATCCGCGCGACCTGCCGGCCACGCTGCTCAGCCCCGTCGGCACGCTGGCCGACAAGCTGCGTGTGGGCTACCTGCGCTGGGCACTTCAGGAGGGCTCCCTGCGCGAGCTGTTCGCCCGTCCCGAAACGACGACCGCCGAGGCCCTGCGCGAGCGCTGGGGCTTCTCCGACGCGATGATCCACCGATTCTTTCGGCCCTTTCTGGGCGGGATTTTTCTGGAATCCGGCGAGCTGCGCACCTCCAGCCGCATGTTCGAGTTCGTCTTTCGGATGTTTTCCGAGGGCGCGGCCGCGTTGCCGGAAGCGGGCATGGAGGCGATGCCGCGCCAGCTCGCCGACGCCCTGCCGGGCGGCACGCTCCGGCGCGAGGCGCGCGTCGAAGCGGTCGAGGATCCATCAGGGCCGCTCCAAACAGTGCACCTCGAACGCGGCGACCCGCTCCGGGCGCCCACCGTGGTCGTCGCCACCGAAGCGCCCGAAGCGCGCCGGCTTCTGGAAAACGACGGCGCCGACGCCAAAAGCGACCGTCTCCCCTCGACGGCGCACCGCAGCACGGCAACCGTCTATTTCGCCGCCGGGCGCCCCCCCACCGACGAGGCCATCCTGATGCTCGACGGCGACGCGGGCGCCGGGCCGGCCAACACCGTGACGGTGCCTTCGAACGTGCAGCCGAGCTACGCGCCGCCGGGCAAGTCGCTCGTCAGCGCGAGCGTGCTGGGCGCGCCCGAGCAATCCGACGAGGAGCTGCAAGAAGCGGTGCGCGGCCAGCTGCGCGGCTGGTTCGGGGCGGGCGTGGAGGGCTGGCGCGCGCTGCGCACTGTGCGCGTCGACTACGCCTTGCCGGAGCAGGCGCCGCCGTACCTCTCGCCCCCGGCGAGGGCGGTGCGCCTCCGCCCCGGCCGCTACTGCTGCGGCGACCACCGCCGCACCGCCTCGATCAACGGCGCGCTCGCCGGCGGCCGCGCCGCGGCCGAAACCGTGATGGCCGACCGGCGCGCCGGGCGTGTGCCATCGGCGTAGCGTTCGGACACGCACGGGGGCGTCTGGACACGCACGGGGGCGTGTCCCTTCGCGGCCGTTTCTCGCGCCAACCGCCACGCGCCAACCGCCATGCGCCTCCTTCTGCTCGTTCACGCCGGCGCGACGCTCATGATGCTGGGCGTCATCCTCGTGGTCCAGGTGGTGCACTACCCGCTCTTCGCGCAGGTCGGCGCCGCGAACTACGCCGGCTACCAGAAACGCCATATGCGGCGCATCACCGTCGTCGTACTCCCGACGATGAGTGTCGAGCTGATCACGGCGGCTTGGCTGGCGTTCGCTCCTCCGCCCGCCGTGCCGGCGTGGACAGCGTGGACGGGCCTGGCGCTCGCGGTGCTGATCTGGGCCTCGACGGGGCTGGTGCAGACGCCGCTGCATCGCCGCCTCGCCGACGGCTTCGACGCAAGGGCGCACCGCCGCCTGGTGCGCACCAACGCGCTACGCACCGTCGCTTGGGCCGCACGCGGCGCGCTGGCGCTCTGGATGCTTGCGCGAACGATGAAGGCGTAGCGGCGGTTAGTTGACTGAAGGGTTGCTACCCATTCGGCGTTGCTCACTCTGCCTCGCTCACGCCGAGCGGCGCGGCAGGATGTCGGTTTCACGCAAGATTTCTTCGAGTGTGTCGACGAGCGCGTTTACACTTT
>PXTR01000105.1 GCA_003023245.1 Bacteroidetes bacterium QS_8_68_15
ATTAGCCCACACCATGCCGCGACGTTGATGAGTCCCACGATTAGGTAGGTCAGCCACTTGTTCGACTTGGCCAACTCTCGCAGCCCCCATCCGACGTAGCCCGCTGCGACGGGAAGGATGGCTCCCACGGCCCCCGTCACGACGAGCGCCCACCAGGGCGGAGGGGGATCGCCCAGTTCGAAATGAGCGACATACCCCAGCACCAGCGTCAGGCCGGCAAAAAGAAGCCCACCGAACGCAGACGAGTATGCGAGCCAGCGTGGAAAGCCCTTTTCCCGAATTTCGCGGAAGATCTTCATGGTGCTCGATTTTTGCTCACTGCAAAATGATTTCGGAACTCTTTGCACGAAATCGAAAGACTACGATGGGAAGTCGGTTCGCAAAAACGGCGGGCGATAGACGATGGACGACCGACGACGACGATGCGGAATGGAATCGTCCGTCGCCCGTCGTCCATCGTCAACGCTTCGTGGCAGGACGTCAGAGGGAGAAGAATTACGCTTGACAGCGTACTCCCCCTGTAAGGGTCGAAGCCTCCCATTCGCCTACGCGCCGCCCTCGTCGAAGAGCAGCAGCGTCGAGAGGCGGGCGTTCTCTTTGACGTGCAGGCCGGCGCTGCCGACCGCGAGCACCGCTTCGAGCGCCTCGGACGTCTCGCGCGGGGCGCGCAACCAGCAGACGGGGTGATGCGCGCCGGCGCGTAGCAGACGTTCGTGCGGCCCCAGCAGCGCGATCTCGCCCGCGCCCAGCTCGATGGATTCGTTGAAGCGCACGGGGTACGTGCCTTCTTCGAGATCCCACCAGCCGTAGTCGTCGTCCGGGTCGCGCTTTTCAGGGTCCAGGCGCCGGCGCTCGGCGGCCTGTTCCTCGTCGCCGCCGAAGTCGAGCTGGCCGGGGCCGGTGAAGGCGAAGACCGCATCGGCGGTGAGGTCGAGTCCGTCGTCGGCAGCCTCGGACTGCGTGTCGAAGTGTACGACGCCGTCGAGGCGTCGGCGCGTTTCGTCGGCGGAAAGCAGGGGCATGGCGGTTGCGGGTTGAAGGGGGAACGGGAACGGTTTGGTCGCAGAGCCGCCCACTGAGAACCGACCACCGAGATCACTCCGGGCGGATCGTGACGGTGTCGGGGACGAGGAAGGCGTCGGGGTATTGCTCCTGGACGGCATCGAGGCGCGGCTGGGCGGCGGCGCGGGAAGCGAAGGCGCCGACGCGCACGCGGTAGTAGGGGGCTTTCCAGGCGACATCGACGGGCGCGCCCCACTGCTCCTGCGCCTCGGCGGCGCGCTGGTCGGCGGCGGCCTTGTCGTCGGTCGTGAGGATCTGAATGCGGAAGCCCTGCACGGTGCGCGGCTCCTCTTCGGAGGGCGTTTCATCGCCTTCGCCCGGATCGGCGCGCGGTTCTTCGGCCGGGGGCGGGCGGTCCGTGTCGTCGTCGGTGGCGCGTTCGAGGGCGGAGCAGGCCGGCAGGAGCAGTCCGAGGGCTGCCAGCAGAAGAAGCACCGGCGCGGCGGAGCGAGTAGCAGGCATCGGAAGCGAAGACGGAAGAGAAGAAATGCCGGTCGTCACGGCACGTCGCGCAGCGCGCGGAAGAACCGCTTCACGCGCCGGCGGTTGACGCCGAGGTCGCCTTTGCCCACACGGCTGGCGCTGCGGATGTGCAGCACGGCGCCGCCGCCGTCGCCGGGCGTCACGGCCACGGCCACATCGTCCTTGAAGATCAAGGCGACGCGGAAGACGGCGTCGACGCCTCGCTCGTCGCCGTCACGGAGCGTGAGCTCGACGGGCCCGAGGTTGCCGAGCGCGTCCTGCGCCCGTTCGAAGAGCGCGTCGGGCGTCCGGTTCGGAAACGGGCGACTTTCGCGTTCGCAGTTGGGCGTGCCTGGACAGGGGGCGAGCGGGTTGCGGTGGGCCATCGGTACGTCGCGCGCGGAAGGGGCGGTTTCGGCAAACGGATGGGCGACTTACGCCGGCGTCGCCGCGGCGGTCATCGCCGTCAGTTCGTCGTAGACCTCGACGGGCAGGTCCAGCTCGGCAGCGGCGATGTTTTCCTCCAGGTGCGCCTGCGAGGAGGTGCCGGGGATCGGCAGCATGACCTCCGAACGGCGCAGCAGCCACGCGAGGGCCACCTGCGCGGGCGCGGCGTCGGTGCGCTGGGCCGCCTCGTCGAGCGAGCCGCCCTCCTCGGCCAGGTTGCCCGCGTGCAGCGGGTTCCATGGGATGAAGCCGATGTCCTCCGCCTCGCAGTAGTCGAGGACGTCTTCGTGGCGGCGTTCGTTGAGCGAATACTGGTTTTGCACGGTCGCCACACGGATCGTCTCCTGCGCCTGCTTGATGTCCTCCACGCTGACTTCCGAGAGCCCGATGTGGCGAATCTTGCCTTCGTCTTGCAGGTCTTTCAGCACGCCGAACTGGTCGGCGGCGGGCACCTGCGGGTCGATGCGGTGGAGCTGCCAGAGCGGAATCTGCTCCAGCTGCAGGCGACGCAGCGATAGCTCGACGCACTGGCGCAGATACTTCGGCCGCCCCACGGCGTGCCACGCGCCCGGCCCGTCGCGCGTGAGGCCGCCCTTGGTGGCGATGACGAGATCGTCGTCGTAGGGGGCGAGCGCCTCGGCGATGAGGTTTTCGCTGACGTGCGGGCCGTAGCTGTCGGCGGTGTCGATGAGGGTGACGCCGAGGTCGACGGCGCGCTTGAGCACGCGGCGGGCCTCGGCGCGGTCGTCGGGCGGGCCCCAGATGCCGTCGCCGGTCAGGCGCATGGCGCCGAAGCCCATGCGGTTGATCGTGAGGTCGCCGCCGATGGAGAATGAGCCGGCGGTGGAGGCGTCGGGCGTGGGCATAGGGGCGTTTGGGAGTGCGGGAGCGTGGGAGTGCGGGAGCGTGGGAGTACCACGTTCGACGCGCAACGCGCCTCGGTTACAAACGTTGCTCTTCGCGCACCAGCGCCTCGACGGCGTCCGGTTGGCGCAGGGCGTCTTTCGAGAGCACAGCGGGGCCATCGTCAGTGACGAGCACGTCGTCGCCGAGGCGCACGGTGAGGCCGCGCCAGCGTTCCGGCAGCTGCTCGTCGGAGGCGGGCAGGTGAAGGCCGGTTTCGACGCTCAGCACAGTGCCGGGCTCGAGCGGGCCGCCGCGCCCGGCGTCGTGCACCGAGAGGCCCAGGTAATGAACGGGTGCGGGCGTCAGGTACCGGCCCACGTCGTCCGGGTCGTCGATGAGGTCGCGCTCGGCGAGTCCTTCGCCCAAGAGGCGACGCGCCGCCTGGTGCGGGTCGCGGAAGTTACTGCTGGCACGCGCAGCGCGGACGGCGGCCTGTTGCGCTTTCAACACGATCTCGTAGAGGGCGCGCTGCTCCTCGGAAAAGGATCCCCCGACCGGCGCGGTGCGCGTCACGTCGGCCGCGTAGCCATGATACTCCGCGCCCACGTTCACCACCACCAACTCGCCGCGCTTCATCCGGCGGCGGTTGTCGTGGTACTGAAGCACCGAAGCGTTCGTCCCGCTGCCGACGACGCTGGGAAACGCCGGGGCTTCGGCGCCCTTCTTTTTGATGACGTACTCGGCGGCGGCGGCGATCTCGTATTCTTTCGCGCCGGGCGCGACGGCCCGCAGGGCAGCCTGCTGCGCCTCGGCCGTGATTTCGGCGGCGCGGCGGGCGAGGCGCTGCTCCGCGGGGGCTTTGCGCCGGCGCATGCGGGACAGCAGCGCGCGGAGCCGTTGCCCGTCGGCGCGGGTGGGGCCGAAGTGCTCGGAGCGCCAGCGCGTCCACGCCTCCAGCGAGGCGGCCCCGGTGAACTGGCGATAGGCCTCGCGCAGGAAGGCGGTCTGAAACGCCTCCGCGCTGAGGCGGTGGCTGAGCTGCTGCTGAAACGTGTTGAACGCGCCCGGACGGTCGACGGTGAGATCCCCGAGGGAACGGAAGTGATGGTCGTCGATCCCGGAGGTGGGAACGTCGTCACGGTCGAGGCACTCGACGCCATCGAGGACGATATCGACCGCGAGCTGCGGCGCGAACGCGACGACGAATTTGGGAGGGCCTGCTGGACGCCCAATGCGCGCTCGGCCTGCGCGGGCGTCAGGCGCGGGCCGGTCCAGCGCTCGCTGCGCCGGCTGCTCGGCGGCACGAAGAGCACCTCTTTCACCGTCTCGCCGTCGACGCGGAGGCCCCCGGGGGCCAGTATGAGCACCGAAGCCGGCGCCGTCGCGCCCGTCAGGTAGTAGAGGTTGCTGTCCTGGCGATAGGGGTAGCGGATGTCATTCTCGCGCGTGCGGCGCGGGCTGCTGAACAGGACAGCCACGCCCTTCGGCGGCAGCGCCTCGCGGACGGCCTGGCGCCGTTGCGCGTGAAAGCGCGGCGGCAGGCGATCCTCTGCAAGCGCGAGACCATCGGAAGCGCCACCGGTGGAGTCGGCGCGCTCGTCTTCGGAGGTGTCGGCGCGCGCGACCGCTCGCCTGCGACGCGTCTCCTCCTTCGCCGAAGAGGTCGTCGGCGCCGCCCCGGCCGCGTCTGCGGCAGCCGAATGTCGCCCGGCGGGCGCGCTGCGAAAGGACGCCGCGCCGATCAGTGCAGAGCCGTCGAGGGCAAGCCCGCGCTGGAACGGAGTCGTCTCCCCATTCCATGTCAGCCCCGCGATTAGCAGCGACAGAGCCAGCAGCGACGAGGCGCGGCGAGACATCGGCGACGCCGGCGTGCGATCATCGGAAGGGCGACGATGATCCACGACAGTGACGTACGACGCGCAGAGCGAAAGCGTTTCTCCGAACGGCCGATCAGAAGGACGGCGTTCCCCCTTCATGAGGCGTCGGGGAGCGAGTCGCGCAGGCGGCGCAGATACGGCGGCGCTTCGGCCAGGCGCGGGCCGTACCACGAGAAGAGCTGGCCGTTCACCAGACGGGTCGGGACCGAATCTGGCAGGGTGTCGCGCAGTTCGGCGGCGGCGTCCGCGTCGAAGGGGAACGGCTCGTCGGGCAGGAGCACAGCGCGCGCGCCGGCGGCGGCGATCTCGGCGGGCGTCACCTCGGGGTAGCGCGTGCGGGCCGCGAACACGTTCTCGAAGCCGGCGCGCCTCATCACGTCGTGGATGATCGTGTCGCCGCCGACGGTCATGTAGGGCCCTTGCCAGATGAGGTAGGCGACCGGAATCGGCGTCGCGCCGGTGAGGTCGCCCGTGAGCGCGTCGAAGCGGCGGTCGAGGCGGTCGGCCAGCGCGTCGGCCTCGCCAGGGCGACCGGTGAGGCGGCCCACCGCGCGGATCATGGCGGCGGCGTCAGGGACGCTCTTCACATCGGTTACGAAGACGGGGGCGAATGCGTCAATCGCCTCGACGACGTCGCGGGTGTTCTCCTCGCGGTTTGCCAGCACCAGATCGGGGCGCAGCGCTTCCACCTTCTCGACGCGCACGTTTTTCGTTCCGCCGACGATCTCTTTTTCGTCTTTCCACCCCTCGGGCCGCACGCAGAAGCGCGTCAGGCCGACCGTCGCTTCGTGCAATCCCAGGTGCGCCAGCAGCTCGGTCTGGCTGGGCACGAGCGAGACGATCCGGCGCGGCGGCTCGTCGAGACGGATGCTGCGCCCGCGCGCGTCGGCAATTTCGACGGGGAAGGGCATAAAGAGCAGTCAGCTTTCAGCGATCAGCTTTCAGCCTTCGGTCCGAGAAGTTGACAGCTGACGGCTGAGAGCTGACAGCCAAAAGCTACCCCGCCCAGAAGAGCGTTACGAAGGCGCCGACGTAGAGCACGAGCGCGAGGAAGCTTTCGCCGAGGTGATGATGCCCGGCAGCGAGGTGGCCCCGCCCAGCAGCACCGCCCCGAAAATCGCCTCGCCCAGGCCGGTCAGGTCGGCCAGGCGGTCGGCCGCGCGCGTCATGCGTGTTCCGCCGACGGCGATGACGAGCGCGGCAACGAGGAAGAGGGCGACAGTGACCCACAGCGGCCAGCCCGCCAGGTTGAGCATTTGCATGAACGCAACGGCACAGCGGCGTCGGAAAGCAAAAGGGCGTGCCGAACAAGGTACGACCCAACCTCTCGGAAAGGCGAACCGCCGGAACGAAACCACGGCACCAAAGATAGGCGCATCGTTCGTCCCGGCGACTTCTCCCCGCGCTCCCTGCCCGCGCCGCGTGGCCTCCCTCCTCTACGTCTTCCCGCATCCGGATGACGAATCCTTCGGTCCGGCGCCCGCCCTGGCGAAACAAACACGCGCCGGGTACGACGTGCACCTGCTCACGCTCACGCGCGGAGAGGCAACCACGCAACGCGAGCGGCTGGGCTTCTCGAAAGCCAAAATGGGCCGCGTGCGCCGCGAGGAGATGCAGGAGGTCGCCCGCGTGCTCGGCCTTACCGATCTCACGGTGTTGGACTTCCCCGACGGCGCACTGGAGGAGCTGGACCCGCGCGTCCTCGAAGAGGCCGTCGCCGAGCAGGTGCGCGCCTGCCGTCCCGAGGTGCTCGTCACTTACGCCGCGCACGGAGTCAGCGGGCACCGCGACCATCTGACCACCCACGCCGTCGTCAAGCGCGTCTTCTGCGAGCGGCGCGGCACCGGCGCAACGGACAACCTGCGCCGTCTGGCGCTGTTTACCCTCGCCGAGGAGGCGGACGGCGAGCACGGCGGCCCGCCGGCCCACCTTCGCGCCTCCCCGCCGGCGTGGATCGACGGCCGGACGACCGCGCACGCGCCGAGGAAGCGCTGGCCGCCTACGAGACGTATCGGCCCGTCATCGAGAAGCACCGCCCACTCCGACAGGTCGCCGAGGGCGTGTGCTTCGAGCTGTTCCAGGAGGCGTTCGCCCCTCCGCTCGACGGCCTCTTCGAGCGACTACCGTGACGGCCGTGAGGGGGGGCGGCGTTCGCTTACGCCTCGTTCTGCTCTTCCACGAAGACGAGCGCGCTGAAGTAGGCATCGGCTTCAGCCTCCGCGAGCCAGGGCGCGTTTTTCTCCGAGTCGCCCATCAGGGTGACGTGCATCAGCACCCAGCCGCTGGAGAGCGCCTCGTTGAGCTCGTCGAGGCCGCTGGTCCGGTGCGCGGTGCGCGTGACGAGAATGGCGCGCTGGTCCTCCTGCGATGAAGCGCCGCCGTCCCCCTCCATCGGAGACGAGGCGGCGAAGACCGAGTCGAGCCCGCGCTCGCGGCGCCCGCCGCTGCCGCGATCGGGGGGCTGCGGCGCCGCGCCGGGGTCTTCGGAGAAGAGATCCGTCTTGTTGAGCGGATCGGCGTCGGGGGAGTCGAAGAAGCTTTCGGGGAACGGGGTGCCCTTGCTCATGGGAGAGGTGCGGGACGTGTGGGAAGGCGGGAAGCGTGGGTGGTGGCGAGGGACGAACCAGCGGGGAACCTACGTCCTTTTCTGCTGAAAAGCGCTCGAGGCTACTTCGCGGGGCCGGCGGCGATCCCGCCGGCGGTCGGGGCCTGCTGCGCATCCGGGGCCTCTTCGTCGGAGGAAGCGGACGAGTCGTCGTGGGCGCGCAGGCGTTCGATGACTTCCTGGGTCAGGGCGGCGTAGTCGCGGGCGCCCTGCGAGTCGTCGTCGAACTCGAAGACGGTCTGCTTGTAGCCGGGAGCGTCCTCGAGGCTCACGTCGGGCCCGATTTCGGTGTCGAAGACCTTGTCGCCGTAGTGGTTGCGCACCTGGCCGATGATCTCCTCGGTGCCTTCTTTGTCGTGGTCGACGAGCGTGAGCAAGATGCCCAGCACCGGCGCGACGTAGCCGAGGTTCTGCCGCGCCTTGCTGATGACCTCCCCGAGGCTGACGATGCCTTCGAGCCCGAGGTAGGAGGGCAGCAGCGGAATGAGAAAGGCGTCCGCGGCGATGACGACGTTGACCGCCAAAAGCGAGGTCGAGGGGGGGCAGTCGAGCAAAATCACGTCGTACTCCGAGCGCAGCGGGCGCAGCACCGTGTCGAGGCGCCGCTCGCGGCGCTGCACCTGCGCGAGGCGCACGTCCGTGTCGGCCAGCTCGATGGAGCCGGGCATCAGGTCGAAGCCGGGGCCGTCGAGGCGGCGGGTGGCCGCTTCGCTGGGCGCCTCGCCGAAGAGCACGTCGGCGCTGGAGGGACGCTGCTCCCCGCGCGTGACCCCCAGCGCCAGCGACGCAGAGCCCTGACTATCGAGGTCCACCAGGAGGACGCGCTTGCCTGCGCGACTGAGCCCGCCGGCGAGATTGATGGCGGTCGTGGTCTTGCCGACGCCGCCTTTGTTGTTGATGACGGGAACGACTTGGATCGAAGAGGAAGACGGTTCCATGATGGCACGCGGAGGAGCGGGAAAGAACGAGAAATACAGGCGTTTTTTAGAACGAGAAGGGGGAGTCGGGGTCGCTGCGGAAGGCGTCCGGGTCGTCCTCGCCGTCGGGGTCTTCGTCGCCGGCGGGGTCGGGGGAGGTGCTGAAGATGCTGTCGTCGTCCCAGAAGTCGCTCGGGTCCTCCTCCTCGTCAGCAGCCGACGGCGGGGCCGGTTCGGGAGCCGGCTCCGGTTCGGAGGGCGGCGCGGCCTCCTCCTCGGAGTAAGGCGCCGGCTCGCCGCCGGGCGCGCCCCAGTCGCCCCAGTCTTCGGCGGCCTCGCTGGGGTCGGCGCCGTCGCCGCCGGCCGCCGGTTCGTCGGGGGGGAGCGTTTCTTCTTCGCCAGACTCGGCCGTTTCGTCCTCCTCGGCGTCGGGAGCGGCTACGTCGAGGTCGTGGTCGGGCCAGCGCGGGAGCCGGACGCTGAAGACGGTGCCTTTGCCGCGCTCGCTTTCCATTTCCACCGAGCCCTGCATGAGGCTCGAAAGGCGATGCACGAACGCCATGTGCTGCCCGTGCGTCCCCGCGCCGCTGTTTTCTTCCTCCTCGTCGGCGCTTTCCACGTCGAGCAGCGAATCGAGGAGCGTTTTCGAGATGTCGGCGCCGGTGTCGACGACGCGCAGGCGCACGTCGTCGCCGTCGGACTCGGCCCGTCCGCCGACGGTGATCGAACCTTCCTCGGTGGAGGAGATGGCGTTGTTGACCAGCGCGGCCACGAGCAGACGGAACGCCCCGGGGTCGGCCTCGATGGAGACCGAGCGGTCCGGGAGGGCGCGGTGCATCGTCAGGCCCTTGTTCCGAGCGGCCGGTTCGAGCCCGTCGAGCGCGCGGCGCAGGTAGTCGGTAACGTCGAGCACGGCGGGGCGCAGCTCCGGCGGGTCGGCGCTCAGGCGCTCGCGCACCGCCGCGAGCGGTTCGTCGAAGTCCGTGTCGCTGCGTTCGATGGTTTCGAGATCGGGAAACCCGCGCGAGATGACGTCCTCGACGGGGGCTTCGACTGCTCCGCTTTCGGCGTCGTCTTCCTCGGCTTCGGCGGGCGAAGCCGCAGGCGCTTCCGCCGCGGACGGGCCCGCGTCGCCCAGCTCTTCAAAGTCGAGATCGTCGAAAGGGTCGCCGAACTCGCCGCCGGCGGCCTCGTCGTCCACTTCGGACGTGTTTTCGACCGGCGGCGCCAATTCGCTGTCGACGGCGAACGGTTCCTCGTCAGCGACCTCCTCCCCAGCGGGCGCTTCATCAGCAGGCGCTTCGTCGTCGGGGCGCGCAGGCGGAGCGACATCTTCGGCGAGGTCCGGGGCGAGCACGCGCGAGAGGGTGACGGTGAAGACGGTGCCCTCGTCGCGCTGGCTTTCCATTTCCACCGTTCCCTGCAGGAGGCCCGACAGGCGGTGCACGAAGGCCATGTGCTGCTCGTGGGCGGCGTCTTCGTCGTCTTGCTCTGGCGAGGAACCGATGCTGAAGATCGAGTTGAGGAGGCTCTTCGAGACGCTGCTGCTGTCGTCTTCGACGCGTAGGTAGAGCGGGTCGTTCTCGGAATCGCCCTCGACGCCGGCGCTGACGGTGATTGCGCCTTCTTCGGTCGAGGCGACGGCGTTGGAGACGAGCGCGTCGATCAAGAGGCGCAGC
>PXTR01000106.1 GCA_003023245.1 Bacteroidetes bacterium QS_8_68_15
CGCTGGCTTCAGGAGCCAGTGGCCATCTTTGGCCGTGGAGGTTCGAATCCTCTCTTGGGCACCACAAAAACAGCCCGCAGACGCTCTTTGGCGGCGTCTGTGGGCTTTGCTATGGGGTGAAGGTGCGAGACCGCTGTTTGCACTGAAACGCGCCGAAACGCGGGGAAAAGCAATTCTATGCCCGGATGACGCCTGAACGCCTCAACCAACTGGAACCCCGGCTCTGGGAAGCCGCCGACGAGTTGCGCGCCCATTCCGGGCTGAGCGCTCAGGAGTATTCCCGCCCGGTCTACTGACGCAATGACCGCTTTTTTCGTTAGCTATCTATCTTCGGCTCAGTATACACCGGTGCTGGGGCTAATCTTTCTGCGCTACGCGGAGGCCCGGTTCGTTCAGGCGAAAGAAGAGATCGGCGCGGAGCAACCAGGCGGCTCCTCGCGGCGGCAGCGGGCCGGCAGTTGCAGGGCCGAGTTTCAGAAGCTCCCAACGCTTCCTTTGCGGAGTGGTCCACCAGTGCTACGAACGCGTTTCTTCCAACGTCTCTTTCCCCGATGCCCGACCAGAAGCCCGCTTCGGACACCCCGCCCGCTCCGCTCGACGTGCTCGCCCTCGCCGCGCACCCCGACGACGTGGAGCTGTGCGCCGGCGGCACGATGTGCCTGCTTTCCCAGCAAGGCTACCGCACCGGCGTCGTCGACTTTACGAAAGGCCAGCTCGGCTCGCGCGGGACGCCGGACGGCCGAATGCAAGAAGCGCAGACGGCGTCGCAGATCATGGGCCTCGCCGTGCGGGAAAACCTCGGTCTCATGGATGGGGCGATCGAAAACACGCGCGAGCACCAGCGCAAGATCATGCGCCAGGTGCGTCGCTTCCGCCCGCACGTGGTGCTCGTCAACGCCCGCGAGACGCGCCACCCCGACCATCGCCAGGCCGCGCGCCTCGCGCTCGACGCGCTCTTCTACGGCGGCCTGCGCAAGATCGAGACGACCGACCCGGTGACGGGTGAGGCGCAGGAGCCGTGGCGCCCGCACCACACGCTACACTACATGCAGGCGGTGCCGTTCGACGAGCCGACGCTGGTGGTGGACGTGACGAGCGTGTGGGGCCGGCGCGTCGAAGCGCTCCAGGCGTTCGAGTCGCAGTTCTTCAACCCCGACTACGACGCCGACGAGGACGAACCGGAAACCTTCGTGTCGAATCGCGACTTCTTCGAGTGGGTCGAGGCCCGGGCGCGCACCTACGGCTACAAAGTCGGCGCGACGTACGGGGAGCCGTTTTTGTACCACCACGGCCCGTTCGGCACCGGCGACCTGATGCGCGTCTTTGCCGGGGAGAAGAAGCATCGCTGAAAGCGAAGGGCGCTACGATGCGGCAGCCGGTGTTCCGGTAGCAGAGAGCGCGTCCAGCGCGGCGGGCATCACATCCGTCAGGTCGCGCGCGTCGGCGAAGGCGTCAGCGCCGCGCCCGTAGGCGACGAGCGGGACGGGGTTGCGCGTGTGCGTCGTCGTCGCGGGATCTTCGATGTTGCCGTGATCGCTGGTGATAAGGAGCAGCTCTTCGGCGGGGCGGGAGTTCGCCAGCAGGGCGTCGAAGAGGGCATTGAGGTCGGAGAGGACGCTGGCGGGCGTGCCGTGCCCGGCTTTGTCGGTGAGGTAGTATTCGAAGACGGTGAGCGCGTGATCGCGGCTGAGGCGGAGAAGTTGGCGTCCGGCGTCGGCGGGAGAGAGGCGCGGGACGTCGGAGTGGCCGAGGTGCTCGTGCCAGCCGTCGGCGGTGAGGTCGGCGGCGAGGGCGCGCCCGGCGCGCAGGTCGCCTGTGCGGCGCAGGCGCACGCCGGCGGCGCGGCAGGCCCGCGTGGTGACGGTCCAGCGGTCGCGCTCTTCGGCGTGGGTGAAAAAGCGCGGCGGGTAGGCGTTGGCGAAGGCGACGGCCGCGTCCGGTTGTTCGTCGAAAAGCGCGCGGGCCTCGTGAAAGATGCTCGATTCGGCCAGTACCGGCTTCGAGGAGGAGTGCGGAAAGGGGCCGAAGTGGCGTCCGGCGCGCTTCGCGCAGTTCGTGCCGGTGAAAAGGGTGGCCTGCCCGGTGCCGCTTTGCGGAAGCCCCTCCACGCCCAGCGTCGCGTCGAGGGGGCGGAAGACGTGCCGGGGGCGCGTGACGCGCGACGCGTCGGCCGTCCAGTCAGTTCCGTCGGCCAGCGCGCGAAACGCCGGCAGCGCCTGCGCAGACAGCGGGTTGGACGCGCCGCCCGGCCCCAGCCCGATGCCGTCGATGAAAAGGAAGAGGACGCGGTTCAAAAGCGTGATGCCTATTGCGTGATGCGTGAGGACAACAGGCCGCCCTGATTGCGTTCCGACCCTACCGGCAGCGCCATTCAGAAAGCATTGGCGCTCGCATGTTCTTTCACTCTCCGCCAACGGGCAACCTCACGAATCACGCGTCACGAATCACGCTCTCCCGCACAGCAGCGAAGTCGTCGGGGCCGCGCACGGGGCGGGCGTGTTCGGGGGCGGCATCGGGGCCGTCGGTCAGGACGAACGCTGGCCGGCCGGCGTCGGCGGCCCAGGCGAGCGCGCAGGCTTCGGGCGTGTCCGGGGTCGGCGGGGCGAAGACGGCGGTGCGGGCGAGGGCGGTTTGCAGGCGCGCGCGATCGGAGTCGTCGTGGTCGAAGGGGCCGTGGTCCATCGGGAAGGGGGAGAGCAAGAGACCGCCGGCGCGCACGGCCCGGCCGGCGACGGGGCGCAGCTTGCGTGGCACCTTCGCCAGCCCGCAGGCGGCGACCAGCGCAACGGGGGCGCCTTCGCCGGCGGCGCGTTTGGCGAGGGCCACGTCGAAGCCGCTCTTGGCGCCGAGGACGGGCACGGCGCCCGCGGCGGTGAGATGCTGAGCCAGCGCCTGCGCGCGTTCGAACGGCGCTTCGTCCATCGGGGGCCGGGCCAGCAGCGCGGCGGTGGGACCTTCGAGCACGGCCGCTCGGCCGTATGCCCACAGGAGGAGCGGGCGCTCGGCGGGGGCGAGCGCATCGAGGCCGCCGGGCCATGCGTCGCTGCGCGGGCAGAGCACCGCGACGCCGCGCTCGGACAGCGCATCAGCCTCGGAGCGCGCTTCGCGCAGGGCATCGTCCAGCTCGTCAGTGTCGAAGAGGCGGCGCGTGATCTCCTCGGCGCTGGGTAGCCCCTTGAGGCGCAGGAAGACCTGCTCGCGCGAGTGGCTGCGCAGGTCGTCGGGGCCGTCGAAGCGTTCGACGAGGCGGTGTCCGGTCACGCGGCCCACGCCGTCGAGACGGGTGAGCGCCAGCGCAAACGTAGCAGCGTCGTCGTCGTCGTCGTCGTCGTCGTCGTCGGTCACGAGAAAAGCGGCGTGGAGCGCAGGGTGTATGGAAGGCGACCGTCGAGCAGGGATTGCGGGAAGCGAAATCCCGTCTTCGGTCGTTCCCCATACCGCCCGCCGGCGCTGGTCGTTCGAACACGCCCTTCGCCGATGACCGCGACGCAGCGCAGTCCACTTCCGACTCCCGAACAGCAATCCCGGTGTCAGCGTGTGCTTGTAGATGCAACCAAAAACCCACGCTGCGGACAACAACACGCCCTCACTCCCGCACCCCCAACGTGCTTCAGCAACTGCGTCACCGCCTGCAGCGCCTCGTCGGATCCGCGTCGCCTGCCGAGCCGACCGACACCGGCCTCGTGCTCGGCGGCGGGGGCGCGCGGGCCGCCTATCAGGCCGGCGTGCTGGCCTACGTCGCCGACGCCTTTCCCGAGGCGCACTTCTCGATCATGACCGGCGTGTCGGCGGGCGCGATCAACGCGGCGCAATTGGCGGGGCGGCGCGGGTCGCTGGCGGAGGCGGCCGAGCGGCTCGCGGCGCACTGGAGGGACGTGACCGCCGACCGCGTGTACGAACCCGAGCCGGGACTGCGCCTGCTGTGGGCGTTCCTCCGCGGGCGCATCGACGGCGGCGGCGCCCCCGACGACGACGGCGACAGCAGCAACGCCCCGCCCGAGGACGCCCCGCGCGGCCTGGTCGATACGGCTCCGCTGCGCCGCTTTCTCGCCGAGCGCCTGCAAGCGGCCCCCAATGGCGGTGAGCTGACCGGCATCGCCGACAACTTGCGCGCCGGGCGCCTCAAGGCCGCCGCGCTCACGGCCACCGACTACGCCACGGGCCAGAGCGTCAGCTTCGTCGAAGGGCGCAACTTCGACGACTGGGAGCGGCCCAACCGCGTCAGCCGGCGCACGCGCCTCACGGTCGATCACGTAATGGCCTCCGCCGCGCTGCCGATCGTGTTTCCGGCCATCGAGCTGGACGACGGGCGCTGGTACGGGGACGGCGGCATCCGCCTCGCTGCGCCGCTGGCCCCGGCGGTGCACCTCGGGGCCGACCGCCTGATGGTCATTTCCACCCGCTACGACCGTTCCGAAGAGGAGGCCGCCGATCCCGCCGTGGAGGGCTATCCGCCGCCCGCGCAGATCATCGGAGCGCTCATGAACGCCGTCTTCCTCGACGCCCTCGACCAGGACACCCTCACCCTCCAGCGCGTCAACCGGCTCATTCGCGAACTGCCGGAAGGCCGCCGCCACGGAATGCGGCCCGTCGACTTGCTCGTCCTGCGGCCCTCGGTGGACCTGGGCCGCCTGGCCAGCGACTACGAGGCGAACCTGCCGCTCTCGCTGCGCGTGATGACGCGCGGCCTCGGCACCGACCAGACGCGCAGCCCCGACGCCCTCAGCATGCTGCTCTTCGAGCCCGGCTACGTCGAACGTCTCCTCGACATCGGCCGCCGCGACGCCGAGCGCCGACACGACCGCATCGCCGCCTTCCTCGAAGGCGCGAGCGCGCCGGAGCCGCAGGCGCACGGGTCGTGCTGACCGCAGCGTGCGCTGGTACTTGGTTAGCGGACGTCAACTGACCCCCTCTGTCTACCGGCGCTGTGAGCGAAGCGAACGAGTACTCTACGGGATGCATCTTCCCCCCGAACATCTGTAGGGGATGTCCCGGGTCTGCACACGAAAATGAGGGGGAGAGCTTCGGGTTGGAGAACTCCTCTCGCAAGGGGAGGTGCACCACAAGGTATGACCTGTCGGCCTCTCCGAAGGAGCGGAGGGGGCAAAGACAACAGGCACGCCAAACGCGTACTGCGCTGCGTTCACAGGTACCGCTCGAAAAACGGCGCCGTCCACGACAAGTCCCACTGTTCGTCGGGGCCGCGGGCGCCGCCGAGCAACGGGCGCGTGTCGGCTTCGGCGGGGGCCGTCTCGCGAAGCGCGTTCCACATCCGACGCAGCCGCTTGCGCTCGCGTCCGTCAGGGGCTTCGTGCGCCTCGCCGCCGGAGAGCAGGACCGTCGGGCGCGCGTCGCCGGTCTGCGCGATGTGCGTGGCGACGGGCAGCCAGCGCGTGCGTTCGGGAAAAAGGCGGGCCAGGCGTTCGAACGCGTCGTCGGGGAAGGGAAGCAGGCCCTCGCGAGGCGGGTGGAGGCGTCCTTCGGGAAAGTAGACGAGCGCGGTCTGCGGCTGCTCGCGTAGGCGACGCACGGTGCGGCGAAGCGTGGCGCGGCGGCGTGCGGCGGCCTCGTCGTCGCTTTCGCCCTCGCCGGGCGGGAAGGGCTGTACGCCCACGGCGGCGAAGAAGGGGAAGCGGTCCCAGTCTTCCATCCAGAGCGTGCCCGGGCGCCCGAGCAGTTCCTCCAGCAACAGCCAGAGCAGGTGCCCGTCGTAGAAGTGGTGGTGGTTGGCGTAAAGCACGACCGGCGCGCGGTGGGGAAGCGCCGGTGGGGCCCCGACCCAGGCCACCCGGCGAAAGGCGCGCCGCAGGTCGCGCCGGATGAGCCATTCGACCAAGCGTTTGACCACGGGTTTCGTGGGTCGTTGTTCGTGGGTCGTTGTTCGTCACGATCCGCCGGCGCAGCGTCCAGCAGGGAAGCCCCCGCGCCCGCCGCCAAGCTCAAGCATTTGCCGACGAGTCGTCCACCGTCCACTGTCCGTCGTCGGCCGTCCTACCGAGGAGGCGCTCGCGGCGACGCGAATAATCGTCCTGCACGACGAGGCGCAGTTTGCGCCCGCGAGAAGTGTAGGCGCGGCGCGAGAGGTCGTCGTAGTCGTTGGCGCGCACCTCGTTGTGAATCTCGCGGTACATGCGCGCCGCCGAGCGGATCCCGAGGCGCATCCGGGTGGGGAGCTTGCCGACCCCGTCGAGGCCGCGGCGGTAGCGCGCTTCGGCGAGGCGCATGGCGCGTTCGAGCACGGCAGGGTAGCCGGGCGGCACGCCCGTGCCCGTCGGGAGATGCGCGCGCAAGTCGCTTTCGGAAAGGCCCGCCTCGCGCAGCCAGGCGGCCGGCAGGTAGCGGCGGTCGCGTTCGCGCAGGTCTTCGCCCACGTCGCGCACGATGTTGGTAATCTGCATCGCCACGCCGAGGGTGCGGGCGGAGGCGTCCAGCTGCTCGCGCCGGTCGGGCGCGAGAAACGGGAGCATCATCGCGCCGACGCTGCCGCCAACGAGCATCGAATAATCCAACAGGTCGTCTTCGTCGGTGACGGGGCGTCCGTTGAGGTCCCAGCGCGCGCCGTCGATCAGCTCGCGGAGCGGTCCCGGCGCGAGGCCGAAGCGCTCGTGCACTTCCGCGAGACGCGGCCAGAGGAGGTCGTCGTCGGGCGGCCGGCCGTGCAGGGCAGCGTCGAGACGCGCTTCGATCGCCTCCAACTCGTCGAGCGCCTGCGCCGGACCCACGGCGAAGGCACGCTCGTCGGCAAGCGTGTCCACGCGGCGGCAGAAAAGGTAGAGCGTCGCCACCGGCAGGCGCACGCGCCGCGGCAGAAGGCGCGCCGCCAGCGAGAAGGTGCGCGAGTGGTGGTGAAAACCCTCCCAGAGGCGTCGGTCCGCGCGCCGGCGCTCCGAAAGCCACCGCGCGGGAAGCCAGCGGGTCAAGAGCGAAGCGCTGCTACTCACGAGGGGAGCGGCGGGGTTGTTGAAAGCGGCGAGTCGCGGGCGAGTGTGTGGGCGGGGTGTGCAAGGCTGTTGGCCCATGGCTATTTGCTCTTCGTCCCAGAAAGCCAACAGCCGGCAGCCAACAGCCTCACGCCGACGCCGCCGGCTGCGCGCGTTGCGGCGCAGCGCGGCGTTCGGAGACGAACACGACCCCGAGCGGGATCGCCGTGGCGACGAGGCCCACCAGCGCGGGCACCGTGAGACCGTACATCGCGCACAGCACCACCGGGAAAAGGCAATTCAGCAAATACACCGGCGGGGCCCAGCGGCTTTCGGTCGGCAGGCCCCCGGTGAGAAACTCGTAACTGCATTCGATGAGAAACGCGACGCCGAACCAGCCGAGCCAATTCGAAAGCGGCATGCCGTAGTAAAACTGGAACGACCCGACAGGCGGGTAGCTCCAGAAGCGGTCGATCCCGCCGACCACCCCGCCGGAGCCGAAGGTCGCGCCCGCGCCGTTCATGGCGGGATCCAGCGAGACGTCCCACAGCACCATGAACACCGTCGCCAGCAAGAGGCGCCGCCAGCGCACGTCCGCCGCGCGCCCCGTCACGCGCTGCGCCAGGTCCAGCGACAAGAGCGCCATGGCGAACCACGACGGCGGGATGAAGTACGGCACGTGGCCGAAGATCTTCGGCCCCAGCCACGGCCCGTAGTAGTATTCGCCGAAGGGCACGCCGACGCTCGTGCCCACCAACTCGCTCCCGCCCCCGATGGCGCAGCCCAGCGCTGCGAGGAGGGCCACGCGCTTCCAGCCGATCTGCGGCCCGTACATCAGCACGGGCAAAACCGCCAAGAGCGTCATGTACGCCCACGTCGGCGCCACGACCAGTTCGTTCAGGTACGAGCTGAAAAACGCCAGCGACGACGGCACCAGCCACAGCAGCAGCATCCCGGCCACGCTGAAGGCCATCGAGCTGACGAACACCGCCAGCGCCGCTTTGAGCAGCGGAGACGCCGGGGACGCGCCGGGCTCATCTCCGAGCAAAAAGGCACGCAATGAAAGACGGGACGAATCGGGCATACAATACTGCAGATACTGCAAAAGCCAGAGTCGAAAAATACCCACTTGGGCACCTGTCAAGGTACATCCCAGTTTCGCCAAAGTAAACGGCAAGCGCAACCCCAATCGCCCTTCGCCCATCGAACATCGGCAATCAACAATCGCCGTGCGCCCACCGGAATACTTTCCGGGACTGCCGTTCATGGCGCTGTTGCAGGAGGCGGATCACTTCGTGCTGGCCGACACCTTCCAGTACAGCCGCCGCTCGCGTCAGAACCGCGCCCGCCTGCGCACGCCGCAGGGCGCGCAGTGGATCACCGTTCCGGTGCGAAACGGCCAGACGCATCGCCCCGTCGCCGAGGTCGAGATCGACAACCGCCATTCCGACGAAAGCACCGGCGGGACGCACTGGCGCTCGCGCCACCGGCGCGCGTTGACGTACAACTACCGCTCTGCTCCCTACTTCGAGCCGTTCGAGCCGCGGCTGACTCCGTTCTTCGAGCGCGCCTGGCACGAGTTGGGCCCGTGCGCCTGCGCCTCCGTGCGGCTGATGGCGGACGGCGCCGGCCTGGAAACGCCGATGACGCGCGCGACGACGTTGCCCGGCGCCCCGTCGACGCTGCTGGACGTCGTGCGCGTGGTAGGGGAGCAAATGAAAACGCAATCCCGCGCCGCGACGCTGCTGGCCCCGCCGGACGCCGCTGCGCACGACGCCGCGCTGCTCGATGAGGCTGACGACCTCGACTGCGAAGTGCAAGTCGCCCGGTTCGAAGCGCCGCGCTACCGGCAACACTTCGACGGGTTCGTATCCGGTCTGTCGTTCGCGGACCTATTTTTCGAGTACGGCCCCGAGGCGCGCGCGTTGCTGCGAGAAGGGTTGAACGTTGAAGGTTGAAGGCTTTTCGCTCTTCACCCGATCTCGCCGCCGCTCTCACCGCCCCGAAACGGCGGTGGTCCCGTCGGGCCTTTCACGTATTTCTAATGCTTCCAGTGATTTCGGAAGAACCAATTTGTGCGCTGCGGCGGTCACAGAAAACGCCCGCAGGTCGCATTGACTCGGCCTCTTCTTTAGTAGGAAACAAAGGTGCCCGCGTGCCCAACGTCCAACCCTCGGACCGCCGGCGCACCTCCAAAAGCCCTTCGCAAAAAACACTGTTTGGCGCGGACCGGCGCGTGGTGGTGCTGGGCATCGCCCGCATGGCCGACGCGATGGGCAACTCGTTTCTGATCATCGTGCTGCCGCTCTACATCGCCAGCGCGGCGGTCGACGCCGAGGCGCTGGGGCTCTCGGAGTCGCTGGCGACGGGGCTGGTGCTGGCGCTCTTCGGGCTCGTCTCCAGCCCGGCGCAGCCGCTGGCCGGGCGCCTCTCCGACCGTGCGGGCAAGCGCAAGGCCTTCGTGCTGGGCGGCCTCGTCGTGCTGGCCGCCGCCAACGCGGCGTTCCTGCTGGTCGACAGCTACCTCGGGATGTTCGCGCTTCGCGCCGTGCAGGGCCTGGCCGCCGCCCTGACGATCACCGCCGGCATTGCGCTGGTCAACGAGCTGAGCGCGGGGCTGAGCCGCGGGCAGAACATGGGCATTTACAACTCGTTTCGGCTCGCCGGCTTCGGGGCCGGGCCGCTGGTGGCGGGCGTCATCCTCGAGGCGGGGCCGTACCGCCTTCCGGGCGCGCTGCTGGAGGGCGCGGCGGTGAGCGGCTTTCAGGCCACGTTCGTCGTGGCGGCGCTGCTGGCGCTGGTCAGCGCCGGGCTGGTCGCCTGGCTCGTGCGCGACCCGGCGGAGACGACGCCCACGACGCGGCGCCTGGCGCTGCGCTTCCGCGCGCCGGCCGGGGCGAACCGCCTGCTGGACGCGGTCTTCACGCTGGGGCTGGCGACGTTCGTCATGTCGAGCTGCATTTCGATGCTGTCGTCCATCGAGCCGGCGGTCAACGCCCGCCTCGGGCAGGGCCCCGTGCTCTTCGCCGTGCAGTTTGCCACGTTCATCGGCGCGCTGGCGGCGGCGCAGCCGTTTATCGGCAAGGTCAGCGACCGCCTCGGGCGCAAGACGTTCATCGTCTGGGGCCTTGTGGCGCTGGCCCCGACGACGCTCGCGCAGGGCCTCGTCGCCGCGCCCGGGCAGATGATTGCGGCCCGCTTTTGCCAGGGCCTGGCCGGGGCCGCCGTCTTCGCGCCCGCGCTCGCGCTGGCCGGTGACCTGGCCGCAGAGGGGCAGAGCGGCGCGCAGCTCTCGGTGCTGACGATGGCGTTCGGGCTCGGGATCGCCTCGGGGCAAATCCTCAGCGGGTTCTTCGTGCGCTACGGGTTCGCCGTGCCGTTCGCGCTGGGGGCCGTGCTGGCCCTCGCGGCCGCCGCGCTGGTACAGACGCAAGTGGTCGAGGCCGCGCCGACGGAGGCACCGGAGGCGGCGGTAACCGACGAGCCGGTGGAGGCATGGTGAACGGAAGCCGCGAAAGCAAAGTCGGTGTGAAAGCCGGGCGCACAGTTGGGAAAAAGGAAGCGCCCCCTGTAGATTGCTGGATCCCTGACGCCGCTTGCGACGTTGAGGATGATAGTACAAATCGAAAATGGGTGGCCGAGGCTTCCCGCGAGGCGGCTGGGTAGCTCAGGGGTAGAGCACCGCCCTGAAAAGGCGGGTGTCGGCCGTTCGAATCGGCCCCCAGCCACGGTCCGGCCTGCGATCGACGATTTGCAATTGCAAATGGGGTGCGACCCGACGAGCGATCGCTATTTGAGAATCTCAAATCCACGATGACCACGGTCCGGTAGTTCAGATGGCTAGAACGCTCCCCTGTCACGGGAGAGGCCGCGGGTTCGAGCCCCGTCCGGACCGCCTTTCGACCGCTAAAAAACCTCTGGCCTGCAACGGGTTAGAGGTTTTTTTATTTTGAGAAGATACGCGATAGGGGAAACATTTTTGATGCATTCCGCTCTTTTCTGAGAGGTCCGCTCAGCGCACCGGTGAGATAAGCACGAGGCGGCGAGGACCGAACGCCTGCGGTAGCTCGTTTGAGAGCGCGCATCCATCCGCTCAACTTTTCCGCTTCACCCCATGGACAAGCAGACCCTCATCGACAAGCTCAACGAAGACCTGGCGCACGAATATCAGGCTGTGCTGATGTACAACACCTATGCGGCGATGATCAGCGGCATCCACCGGCCGATTCTGCGCGACTTCTTTCAGGACGAAGTGCCTGACGAGTTGGAGCACGCCCAGTTTCTGGCGAATAAGATTACGTCCCTCGGCGGCACGCCCACCACGAAGCCCGCCGGCTTCGAACTGTCCGAAGAGCCGCGCGCGATGCTCGAACAGATCGTCCAGGCCGAGAGCGATGCCATCGCGCGCTACGGCGAGCGTCTCGATCAGGTTGAAGACTTCGGCGACCGGGGGCTCGCGGCCGAACTCGACGACATCATCCGCGACGAAACGACGCACAAGGAGGAAACCGAAAAGCTCCTGCGTGATATTGCGGAGTAGCGTTCAACCTCATCTCCCCGAGTTCACGCTTCGTCCAAGAGCCGGCCGGCGAACGCATCGTCGGGGTGGCGGTCGGCCCAGCGGCGCAGGAGCATGCGGCTGCCGCCGGCACGCACGCCGCCGATGACGCGCGGGAAGACTCCGTGTTCGGGGGGCGTGACGCGCTCGGCGCCGCCGTTGGGCTCGGCGCGCAAAGCGTAGACGACCGTGTCGACGCCCGCCTCCATCGCCGCGCCCAGGCACATTGTGCACGGCTCGACGGTGGACACCAGCACCGCGCCCTCCTCATCGAATGGGGCCCCGTTGCTGGAGGCGGCGTCGGCGAGGGCCATCATCTCGGCGTGCGACACGCGGCTGCCGGTGGCGCGGGCGCGGTTGTGGCCGCGTCCGGCGATGCGCCCGGCGCCGCCGGTCACGACGCTGCCGATGGGCAACTCGCTTTCGGAGAGGCCCGCCCACGCTTCGTCGAGCGCTTCCTGCATGAGGTCCTTCAGGTGCGCCTCGGTGAGGGGCTTCTGGCCGGGCGCGGCCCGGTGAGCGGCGTCGTCGAACGCCGACCGCAGGGCGACGGGATCTTCGTAGGTCGCGCGCATACCGGCGCGGTGGAGCGCCTCGGGCGGGTGCGCGCCGGTGCGAACGCCCAGGCCCACGACGCCGGCGCGGCGGGCGGCGAGCGCGTCGTAGGGCGTGTCGCCGACCATCGCGCATTGCCCGGGCGCGGCGTTCAGCTTGTCGACGGCCGCCTGCACCGGGTCGGGCGCGGGCTTGCTCTTCTCGGCGTCGTCGCCGGTGACGACGGCGTCGACGAGGTCGGTCACGTCCGCGCCGGCGCGGTCGAGGACGCGCTCGAGGTCGTCGGCGTTCGAGGCGGTCACCAGCGCCGTTTCGAGCCCGCGCTCGCGCGCTGTTTCGATCAACGCCTCGGCCTGCGGAAAGACGCGCACCTCCTCCTCCTCTTCGACGATCTTGCGGTACGCTTCGCTGTGGGCGTCGCGCAGCTCGGGGCCGTGGCGCTCCTCGGCCTGCTCGCCGACGAGCATAGGCACGACGCGGTCGCTGCCTTTGCCGATTTCCAGCAGGATGCGCCCGGCAGGCACGCGGTAGCCGAGGTGGTCGAGCGCGCGCTGCCAGGCGCGGGCGTGCTGGTCGTTGGTGTCCAGCAGCGTACCGTCGAGGTCGAACAGGAGGGCGCTTAGCGGCATGGCCGGAGCGTGGGGGAGCGGGAGCGTGGGGGCGTGGGAGATCCGCGACAAGAAGCTAAATAACAGACGGGCGGGGACGTGTTGCGTTTCCTCCGGGCGCGAGCATTCGAATGGCGGCTTTTTCACGCGCCGACCCAGAGGCGCGCGCTCACATGTCCCAAACACCCTTCCTGCGAAGTGCGTAGCAGACGTTTGGAGACAAACACACGCGACCCGAAGCCGGCAGTCACGACACGCTACGCTCTCTTCTCAAACCGAGTATGCCTTCCGTACAGGACACGACGGCCCGCGACGACACCGCCCTCGACGTGGGCCGCCCCTACGACCTCGTCAGCGACTTCGAGCCGATGGGCGACCAGCCGCAGGCCATCGACGAGCTGACCGCCGGCCTCAAACGCGGCGACGCCTTCCAGACGCTGCTGGGGGCGACCGGGACGGGCAAAAGCCTCGCCTACGACGATCCTGTGTACGTCGCCGAGGGAGAAGGAGCCCCCGCCGATCGCTCGACTGAGAAGATCGGCGCGTTCGTCGAGCGGTGCATCGAGCAGGGCGAGAGCGTCCGTTTTCCCAGCGGGACCGAGGAAGTGCGGCTGCCGGAGGAGGACGCCTGCCGCACGCTGGCGCTCGACCCCGACACCGGAAATGTCGAAGAACGTCCCGTCCGCGCCGTGATGCGCCACGAAGCGCCCGACACGATGTACCGCGTGCGCACCGGCTGCGGGCGCTCGGCTACCATGACGGGCGACCACAACCTCTGGGTGCTCCGCGACGGTCGGCTTCAACTTATCGAGACCGCCGACGCGCGCGAGACGGACTTCGTGCCCGTGCCCGACGAGATTCCATCGCCTTCGGTTTCGCAGGAAACCGTGGATGTGCTCGGTGCGCTTTCGGAGAGCACGGAGTTGCACGTGAAGGCCGCGCCGACGCTTTCTGCGTTCGTCGAACGCGAAGGAGCCGCGGCCCTCGCCGGTCCGTTGCGCGAAGCGGGCGTGCGGCAGCCGTGTGCCAAGATGTCCGCGCTGCGCCCGCAGAACGCCGGTGACGGGGGCCTCACGCCCGCAGCGTTCGACCACGTGATGGAAGCGACCGATAGCCTGGGTGGACAGGGGACCCCTGCGCAAATCGAGATCGGGGGCAAACGGCGCGTGCACCGACTGCCGGCTGAGCTGGAACTGACGCCGCACGCGCTTCGCCTTTTTGGCTTCTACGTGGCCGAGGGGCATGCGGCAGACCGTTACGTTTTGCTGGCCAGCAGCGACGAGGGCGTGCGCGCCGCCATCGAAGCCGCGCTCCGAGACGTCGACGTGCCTTTCTTCGAGCGCCCGTCGTCGGACTATCAGGTCGGCTCGAAGGCGCTGACCGAACTCCTGCGCGAGACGTGCGGAAGCACTTCGCGTGAAAAGCGCCTGCCGTCGTTCTGGCCGTCCCTCTCCGACGAGGCGCTCGGTACGTTGCTGCGCGCCTACTTCGACGGCGACGGCACCGTAGCGCGCGCCAACGCGGTGACCGCGACGACCGCCAGCCCCGAACTGGCGTCCGATCTTACGTACGCGCTCCTGCGCCTCGGCATCGGGGCGCGCATTCGCCCTACGGAAAAGCAGGCCACCAACTCCGACCACGCCGGCGGCACGTACCACATGGTCACGGTCTCCGGCCAGGCCGACCTGCAACGCTTCGCCGAAGCGGTCGGCTTCTCGATTTCGCGCAAACACGACGTATTGCAGGCGCACCTGGGCGGCACGGAAAACACGAATGGGGATGTGGTGCCCATCGACGGGTCGCAGCTTCGCCGCCTGCGTCGCCGGACGGGCCTGTCGGCCTCTGCGCTGGGGGCGCGTTGCAGCCGCTCGCGCTCAGCCGTGCAATACTACGAAACGGGGAAGCGCCGCCCGCCGCGTGCGGTGCTGCGCCGGATGCTTGCGGTCCTTCGTGAGGAAGCTGAGGCGGATGGCGCGACGCCCGATGAACCATGGCGCCGCGACTGGAATGCGCTCCAACGCCTCACGAGTGTGCGGTGGACGCCCGTCGCCTCCGTCGAAGACGTCGAATACGACCGCGACTACGTCTACGACCTCAGCGTGCCCGGGCCGGAAACCTTTCTCGCCGGGCAGGGCGGCTTTTTCGTGCATAACACGTTCACCATTTCCAACGTCATCGAAAATGCGCAGCGGCCCGTGCTGGTGATGAGTCACAACAAAACCCTCGCCGCGCAGCTCTATAGCGAGCTGAAGCAGTTCTTCCCCAATAACGCGGTGGAGTACTTCATCAGCTACTACGACTACTACCAGCCGGAGAGTTACATCGTCCCGTCCGACAAGTACATCGAGAAAGACGTGGCGATCAACGACCGCATCGAGCGGCTGCGCCTGCGCGCGACCTCGGCGCTGGTCTCCGGGCGCTCCGATGTGATCGTCGTCGCCAGCGTTTCGTGCATCTACGGCCTCGGCTCGCCGGAGGAGTTTCGCAAAGAGATCGCGCAGTTTCAGCCAGGGATGCAGATCGAGCGGCGCGACCTCTTGCGCAAACTGATCGACATTTTCTATGAGCGCAACGACATCGAATTCGAGCCGGGCACCTTCCGCGTGCGTGGGGATCAGGTGGACATTTTTCCCGCCTACCTCCAAGACCAGGCCTTCCGCATCGAGCTGTGGGGCGACGAAATCGACGCGATTCACAAGCTCGACCCCGAAACTGGGCAGACGAGCCCGCTGGGGCGGGAGGTGTTCACCCTCTTCCCGGCCAAAATCTTTGTCACCCCCGAAGACCGGCTCAAAGCTGCGATGGAGAACATCCGCGAGGAGCTGAAGTGGCGCCTGGCGGTCCTTCGGGAGGAGGGCAAGATGGTGGAGGCGCAGCGCCTGGAGCAGCGCACGATGTTCGATCTGGAGATGATGCAGGAGGTCGGCTACTGCTCCGGCATCGAGAACTACTCTCGCCACATGAGCGGCCGCGAGCCGGGGGAGCGCCCGTACTGCCTGCTGGATTACTTCCCCGACGACTTCCTGCTGGTCATGGACGAAAGCCACGTCACCGTGCCGCAGGTGCGCGCGATGTACAACGGCGACCGCGCGCGCAAGCTCAAGCTCGTGGAGCACGGCTTCCGGCTGCCCTCCGCGCTGGATAACAGACCGCTCACGTTCGAGGAGTTCGAAGCGTTGACGGACCAGACGGTGTTCATGAGCGCCACGCCGGGCGACTACGAGTTGGAGAAATCGGGTGGCGTCTTCGTCGAACAGGTCGTCCGCCCCACCGGCGTGCCGGATCCGCAGGTCGACGTGCGCCCGACCGAAAACCAGATCGACGACCTGCTCGAAGAGATCCAGCAGCGCGCCGAGCGGAACGAGCGCGTCCTCGTCACGACGCTCACGAAGCGCATGAGTGAGGACCTGACCGACTACCTCGAAGACTACGGCGTACGGGTGCGCTGGCTGCACTCGGAGATCGACGCGCTCGAACGGGTAGGCATCCTGCGCGGCCTGCGCATGGGCGAGTTCGACGTGCTGGTGGGCGTGAACCTACTGCGCGAAGGGCTTGACCTGCCGGAGGTGAGCCTCGTGGCGATCCTCGACGCCGACACCGAAGGCTTCCTCCGTAGCGAGCGCTCGCTGATCCAGACGGCCGGCCGCGCGGCGCGCAACGCCAATGGGCGCGTGATCTTGTATGCCGACGAAGTCACCGGTGCGATGGAGCGCATGATGAACGAGACCGAGCGCCGCCGCGAACGCCAGCTTGCCTACAACGAGGAGCACGACATCACGCCCGAGACGGTCACCAAGTCCGACGACCAGATCGAACAGGGCACCTCCATCGCAGACGAGCGCAAGGAGGACGACCGCGAGGCCGCTCGCTCGCGCCACTACGGCGACCAGGAGCAGCTCACCGCCAAGGTGGCCGACCCGGTCGTCGACTACCTCTCCGACGACCAGAAGCGCGACCTCCTGGAGCAGATGCGCGAGGAGATGCTCGAAGCCGCCGACAACCTCGAGTTCGAGCGCGCCGCCGAGCTGCGCGACTCGATGGAGGACCTGGAAAGCCAGTTGGAAAGTTAAAGGGCGGAAGTTAACGGTTTTTCAGGATGCGCCGTTTTCGTTTTTGAGTCCGCGCTTTGCTATGCCGACCGTTTCCCGTGAGCACTCGTCCGACGCTGCCGCGTCGCCGCGGCGACGGTCGCGGGCGCGTGAGGAGATTCAGCCGCTGTTGGAGGAGCTCAAGGCCGCGCTCGGCGACCTCTATGGCGAGCGATTGGCGCGGGTGGTGCTCTACGGCTCCTTCGCCCGCGGAGAGGCGACCGACGCCTCCGACATCGACGTGCTCGTGGTGCTGCGCGGAGAGGTAGACGAACGGACTGAGATCAAGCGCACCTCCGAGATGCTCTATGCATTGCAGACCAAGCATCGCGAGTTGATTGCGCTACTGCCTATTTCTTGGGGAGAATACCACGCCCGAGCGCATCCGCTCATGGTGAACGTGCGCCGCGAGGGACAACTTGTGTGAATACCAGCCATGTGAACTGCTCGCATGAACACACCAAGGTTGAGGAGCTTCTGGAAACGGCCCGCCGCACGCTCGCCGAGGCGCGCCACCTCGAAGACGGCGGCTTCTACGAAGGGTGCGTCTCACGCGCCTACTACGCCATGTTTCACGCCGCCGAAGCGGCCTTGCTCTCCAAAGGCGTCCCCCCGAAAACGCACAAGGGCGTGCACCTGAAATTCGGCGAGCACCTCGTGCAGACCGGCGCGGTGCCTCCGGCGATGGGCCGCAACCTGACGGACGCTTTTCGCGCGCGCCAGTCTGCCGATTACAAAGGAACTCGCCAGACCGCGCAAGACGCCGCGGACGCCCTCCGTGAAGCAACGGAACTGCTGGAAACGGTTGGCACCTATTTGCGAAGCACGTGACCTCTCCGATGGAGTCCCCGTCCGAAACCGTTGAAGCCGCCTTTCGCCCCCGCGCGGACATCGCCCCGCTGCTTCGCGAGCTGAAAGGCGCGCTCGACGAACTGTACGGCGAGCGCCTGGCGCGGCTGGTGCTCTACGGCTCCTTCGCCCGCGGGGAAGCGACCGACGCCTCCGACATCGATGTGCTCGTGGTGCTGCGCGGGGAGGTGGACGAATGGGCCGAGATCAAGCGCATGTCGCACGTCACTCAGCCGATCGCGCTCGACTATGAAGAGCTAATTGCGGACCTACCTCTTTCGCTAAACGAATACGAAACGCGGCAAAGCCCGCTTCTCATCAACGTTCGCAACGAAGGAATCGTACTATGAGTGATGAGGCCGACGGATTTATCGAAAAAGCGCGTCGCTCTCTCGAGGCGGCGCGCGTGCTGCACGAAAAGGGCTTCCATGAGGACAGCCTCTCGCGTGCCTACTACGCCATGTTCTACGCGGCGGAGGCGGCTTTGCTCACCGAAGGCGTTACCGCCTCCACGCACAGCGGCGTGCAAGCGATGTTCGGCAAGCACTTCATCAAGACCGGCGTGCTCCCTGAAGAGCTAAGTACGCACCTCGGACAGGTGTTCAAGGCGCGCCAGTCCGCCGAATACGCCGCAGCCGAAAAGGCGCCGGCGGAGACCCGCGAGGCGCTGGAAAAAGCTGAGAGACTGTCTGGTGAACAGGAAACGAGCGAGCGAGATGAGATTTCGTGTCCAGCGAAGTGCGTTTTTGAGGTTCGTAGCGGAGCTACGGGCCGAAAGCGAAGCTTCACGCCAGTAAAAAAAGAAGCGCAGATGGGCCGAAATATCGCTCGCACAGCGCTGTGAGCACGGCGAACGAGTACTCTCCGGGGTGCCGTTGAACGCTTCGCAAGACAGTCTCTGAAGGCTTCGTCGCAGCCGTCGAAGCGCACCTGCACGGCGAACGCAACGGCGGAGCAAACGGCGCATGACCGTTTCCGTCTGCCGTCGAATCCGCGCAATCGCTGATAGGGATTCACGCCAAGTCTTCGCGGTGCGTGCCATCGATGTCGAGGATGAAGTCGGCGCCGAAGCGGGCGGCGGGCGTCTGGTAGCCGGGCGCGGCGTCGCCGCCTTGGAGCGTGCGCTCGGTGGCCGCCAGCGCCGTCTGCACGGTGAGCGCGTACGTCTCGGGGCTGCGCAGGCGGGCTTTGGCCGCGCGCCCGTCGCCCGTGCTGGCCTGGCCCCACACGAAGGAGCGCCCCGTTTCGCGCGTCTCGGCGTCGGGGCCGCCGGGGATGCGTTCCTCGACGAGCGTTTCGAGGAAGGCCCGCGCAGGTCGCGTGCGCAGCAGCGGGCCGGCGTAGCGGCTGAGGCGCATCGCGCGCACGGCCGCGTCGGGCAGCTTGGCATAGGTGACGATGGTGGGAATCCCGGTCGTGCGCCAGGCGGTCGCCACGTCGCCCCACGGGATCGAGACGACCTCGGTGGGGCCGCGCCCGAAGTCCACGCGCCGCGCGGGCCGTCCCGCGCGAGACGCCGCCGACGCCGAAGATGGCCAGTTCGAGGTACTCGGCGTCGGGCTGTCGTCGATACAGGTGTGCCGCGAGGCAGTCGGTGGGGGCCACGTCGAAGCCCACGCCCGGCATGAGCATGACGCCGGCGGCTTGCGCGCGCGCATCCTGCGCGGCGATGTGCTCGAAGACGTCGATCTCGCCGGTAATGTCGAGGTAGTGCGCACCGCCGCGCAGGCAGGCTTCGACCACCGGCTGGGCGGTGCGGGCGAAGGGCCCGGCGCAGTTCAGGACGAGGTCCGCGTCGGCGACGGCCGCATCGAGCGCGGCCCGGTCGTCGAGCGCGAAGGCGCGGCAGGGGAGGCCGAGCTCGCGGGCCAGCGCGCCGAGCCGGTCGGCGTCGCGTCCGGCGAGGGTGGGGGAGAGGCCGCGCGCGCCGGCTTCGCGGGCGATCAGCGCGCCGGTGTAGCCGTAGGCGCCGTAAATCAGGAAAGACATTTCGGTTTCGGATTACGGACGCGCGTGCTACTGACGCGCAGATTGGTTGATAGCTGAACAGAGCGTGCGCACGTTTGGACGATGCGTTACCACGCTACATTCACCCCCAGCGCGAAGTGGCGTCCCGGCGCCGGCTCGTAGTACCGCCCGCCGAAGGCGTTGGGCACGATGGAGCCGTTGTACTCGGTGTCGAAGACGTTTTTCACGGCGGCGAACGGCTGAAGGCGCAGTTCGCCCGCCGCCCCTCCGACGGGCAGCGCCACCTTGCGATGCCCGACCCGCACGTCCACGACCGCGTAGTCGTCCGTCGTGGCGGTGTTGGCGTCGTCGACGTAGGCGTCGGAGGCGGCCTCGAACGTGATTTCGCCCCAGCCGCCGCCCGGCAGCGCGGGCGCGGCGCGGGCGAAGAAACGATGCGCCGGCAGGCCCGGCAGGCGGTTGCCCTCGGTGCGCAGCGTCTCGCCGTCGCGCGTCACGTCCTCGCCAAAGGTGTAGCGCCCGCCGTCGTAGCGCAGCGCCAGTTCCAGCCCGAGCGGGTCGCCCGCCCGCGGCGCCAGCGCCTGCCACGAGAGCGCCGCCTCGACGCCCCGGTGCAGGCTCTGCCCCACGTTCCCGAAAAAAGCGCGCCCAGCGGCGTTCTGCCCGGTTTGCACGAGGGCGTCGTCGACGCGCAGGTAAAAGAGCGCCACGTCGAAGTCAAGTCGCGCGGACGGAAGCGCCCCCCGCGCGCCCCCCTCCACGCCGCGCGCTCGCTGAGGGGCGAGGTCGTCCTTGAAGCCGCCGCCGAGGTCGGGGCGGCCCGTCAGCTCGGTGGTCGTGGGCGTCTCGAAGGCCGTGTTGTAGTTGGCGAACAGGACCGCCGGCCCGACGCGGTAGCTTATCCCGAGCGACGGGCTCAGCGCCGAGAAGGTGCGCCCGCCGGACTGGTCGCCGCGTGCGGCGCGAAAGGGCGTTTCGATCAGGGCGTCGTCGTTTTCGAAGCGCACGCGGCTGAGGCGCGCCCCCGCCGAGAGCTGGAGGGCGCTCGTCACGTCGTAGCGCGCGAAGGCCCCGGCGCCGAGGGTGACGACCGTTTCGAGCTGGTCGAGGTTGACGCTCCCAACGCGCGCGCCGGCCTGCGGCCCGGAATCGAGCGTCACGCTGTCGGCGGGCGCCCCGTCGGTGGTGCCGGCGTACTCGGTGCGCTGGTCGTGCTGGTAGCCGGCGTCGGCGCTGAAGCTCACGTGCAGCCGCTCGCCCAGCGCGTCGCCCAGCACATCATCCAGCGCCGGTTCGAAGGCCAAGCGCCCGCCTGCGGTGCGACGGTCCAAGTCGATGAAGCCGAAGGAGAGCGGGTTTTCCAGATTCCGAAACAGGCCGTAGGCCGCGGCGGTGATCGTTCCGACGCCCGCCCGGTGCTCCAGCGTGAGGCCGAGCTGTCCCTGCGTGCTGCGCTTGCCCGCACCGACCTGGACGAAGGCGGGCCGGGCCTGGTCGCGGCCGGCGCGGAGCTGCTCGCGCGTGAGGCTGCTGGGGTTTTCGGTATCCTGGTTGGAAAACGCACCGGCGGCGCGCAGCGTCGTGTGCTCGCCCAGCCGGAAGCGCCCATTCAGGCCGGCGCGGGCGCGTCGCCCTTCGCTGTGGTCGCGGAAGCCGTCGCGTCGCGCCTCGCCGGCGAAGCCTTGCACGTAGTGGGCGCCCACGGTCGCGCCGCCTTCGGCCAGCAGGTGTCGCCGCCCGTAGCTGCCGCCCATCGCCCGCACGCGAGCGAACGGCTGTTCGGAAGGCTGCGCGGTGGAGAGAAAGAGCACGCCGCCCGCGCCGTTGCCCCAGAAGCGCGAGGAGAGGCCGCGTACCAACTCCACCTGCCGCAGGGTGGCCGGCTCCACCACGTCGAGGGTGGCCTGCCCGTCCGGCTGCGTGAGGGGGACGCCGTTGAGGAGGACCTGCACGCCGCGCACGCCGAACTGTGCGCGGTAGCCGAGGCCGCGGACCGAGAGGCGTTCCCCGAGCGCGAAGTGGCTGCGGTTTGAGACGTTCACGCCCGGCAGGTCTTCCAGCACGGCGTTCAGCGAGAAAGCGGGCGTGAGGCGCACGTCGGCTGCGTCGCGGCGCCGCAGCGAGACGGCGAAGGGCGCCTCGGCGGCGGAAGCCGTCGCGCGCGCGGCCTCGATGGTGACGGGCGGCAGCGGCACGGCCTCGGTCGTGTCGGGCGGCGTCGGTTCGTCCTGGGCGTGGGCGACCGGGGCGAAAACGACGAATGCGCAGAGTGCCAGGGTGGCGCGGCAGAGTGACATGGGGGGTGGGGCGTATTCCGTATGGCGTATTTCGCAATGACAGCAGCCGCAACGGGAGGCGTGTCGGCGCTACGGACGGTGGCGTTCAGTATCTTGTGCAATCGGCGGTCAGGTATGAACAGAAAAAGGCCACCGCCGCGTTCCGATTCCGTGCGCGCGGCGTCGTCCATTTCGACCGACGCGGCGGCCTGCTGCTGGGCCTGCGGTGCTGCATTGCATCTATGCGCCCGTTTTTGCGACCTTGTTTCAGGTGAGCGCTTACGGATCGTCTTCACCAAACGTCTTCCCGCCACGTCCCCTCAGCGCCATGAGCAACGCCCGACCCGACCTCACCGAGGCCGCCATCCGGGAACGCACCGCCGGCGGCTCCTTCGAGCGCGGCGAGCGCTACTTCGAGAACGACGCCGTGAAGCGTGTAACCGTGCACCCCGACGACGGCGAGTTGAAGGCGCAGGTGCAGGGCTCCGAGGCGCTGCCGTACACCGTGACCGTTGCATACACCGAGGAGGGCGGTGTCGAAGAGGCCGAGTGCACCTGTCCGTATCACGCCGGGAGCTGGTGCAAACACATCGTCGCCACGCTGCTGGCGTACCTGCGCAAGGGGCAAGAGCACACGAGCCGCCTCGCCTCGCTGCTTGACGACCTGGACCGCGACCAGCTCGCTTCGCTGGTCGAGCGCCTCGCCGAGCGGGACGAGCGTGTCGTAGGGTGGATCGAAGAGGAGCGCGGCGCCTGAGTGACGACGCGCCGGGCGCTCCCCGCGAGTGCATACGCTGATGGCGAAGACGTCGCCGAGAAGCGCAGCCGGAAAGCCTTCGACACGCAGGAGGGCGGCTTGTTCGGGAAAAGCGGTGCCGAATCGCTCGTTTTCGGAGGTCCAGCATGGAGCAATGGCGACGGGCTCGCGTGCAACAATTCCTGAGTGCTTCCTCGCACAGGCTGCGAGCACACATGCCTATCGATGTCGACGAGACCGCCTGCGAAACCACGCTCAGCTGCCCCTTCCGGTGGGGGGCCGCGCTGCTGGGGGCGGCGGCACTCCTGCTCCTGGGGACGGGCGCACTGGCTGGGTGCAGCAGCGACGCCGCCTCGCAGCCCCTGCCTCTGCCGCCGCCGACACGGTGGCCCGCGATGCTTCTCGAAGCGACGTCGGGGCCGCCCGCGCCGCTCCCGACAGCATCGACGCGCCGGAGGGGATGGTCTACGTTCCCCCCGGCACCACGCGCATCGGCATCACCGCCAAGACGTGGCAGCGCGTGCAGCGCATGAGCGACCCCGTCGGGCGCAGGACGTGGGGGCATGCGGCCCGTCCGTCCTTTCTGGCCGACGTGGAGCCGTTCTTTCTCGAAAAGCACCCCGTTACCGTCGCGCAATTCCGTCAGTTCACCGGGGCGACCGGCTACGAGACACAGGCCGAGTCCTTCGGCAACGCGGGGGTGATGCAGCGCGGGCGCTGGCGCCTCGTCGAGGGGGCCGACTGGCAGCATCCGCGCGGCCCGTCCGCTCCAAAAGCCGAGGACGATCACCCCGTCACGCAGGTCTCCTACAACGATGCGAAGGCCTACTGCGAGTGGAAGAACCGCCGCCTTCCGACGGAAGTGGAGTGGGAGCACGCCGCCCGCGGTGCCACCAACGACCGCGCGCTCTGCGCCGGCGAGGCGTGTCCGCGCCCCGACGCCCAGGTCAGCGCCGGCACCGCACGCGCCAACGTCTGGCAGGGCCGCTTCCCCCTGCGCAACACGGCCGCCGACGGCTTTCGCTACACCGCGCCCGTCGAAACCTTCGCGGAGACGAAGCTGGGGCTCACCGGCATGAGCGGCAACGTCTGGGAGTGGACGTCGAGCTGGTACCGCCCGTACTCCGAGCGCGGCACGCCCTTCCGTCCGACCAAAAAGAGCGAGAAGGTGCAGCGCGGCGGCTCCTTTCAGTGCAACGAGTGCGGCGGCTATCGCGTCTTCGCGCGCTCGCACTCCACGCGCGAAACGTCGCTCTTCCACGTCGGCTTCCGCTGTGCAGAAGACGCACAGGTTGCGGAAGACCGGTAGTGCGCTGTCAAGCGTGGTTCTTGGCCCTCTGACGTCCTGCCACGAAGCGTTGACGATGGACGAATGACGATGGACGATGCTTCGCCCGAAGCGCCGTCGTCTCTCGAAGCGCCGTCGCTCTCGTCCACCGTCCATCGTCGCGGCGACGTTTCAGACCACTACACGCACTCGCCTCAGCGCCGGCGCTCCCCGACCAACCCCTCCCTATGCAAACCGAAGACAAGCCGCTCGTCGTCCTCGACGGCTACACCGCCAACCCCGGCGACCTCAGCTGGGACGGCCTCGACAAACTGGGGCCGCTGACCGTCTACGACCGCACGCCCCCGGAGAAAACGGTCGAGCGCGCTTCCGAGGCCGCGCTTCTTTTTACGAACAAGACGAAACTGCCCGCCGAGGTCATCGAGGCGCTGCCGAAGCTGGAGTACATCGGTTTGCTCTCGACCGGCTACGACGTGGCCGACATCGCGGCCGCCGCCGACCGGGGCATCCCCGTCTCGAATGTGCCGGCCTACTCGACCGACTCGGTCGCGCAGCTCACGTTCGCGCACCTGGCGAACCTGGCGCAGCGCGTGGCCGACCACGCCGAAACCGTTCGCCAGGGGCGCTGGGCTGCGAGTAAAGACTTTTCCTACTGGAACACCCCGCAGGTCGAGTTGGCCGGGCGCACCCTCGGCATTGTCGGGCTCGGGCGCATCGGGCAGGCCGTCGCCGAGATCGGCAGCGCCTTCGGCATGGACGTGATCGCGTACAACCCGTCGGAGAAAGACGTGCCCGGCGTCGAGCACGTGACGCTCGACCGCGTGTTCGAAGAAAGCGACGCCGTGACGCTGCACTGCCCGCTCACGTCCGACAACGCGGGCTTCGTGGACGCCGAGCGCCTGTCGCAGATGAAAGAGACGGCGTTTCTCATCAACACCGCGCGCGGCGCGCTCATCGACGAAGCGGCCCTCCGCGACGTGCTCGAAAACGAGGAAATCGCCGGCGCGGGCCTCGACGTCTTGAGCCGGGAGCCGCCGCCGCCGGACCATCCGCTCACCGACGCGCCCCGCTGCTTCGTCACGCCGCACATCGCCTGGGCGACCCGCGCGGCCCGCTCGCGCCTGATGCAGACGCTCGTGGAAAACGCCGAGGCGTTCTTGGACGGCCGGCCGCAGAACGTGGTAAACGACGTGCGAGAGGAAATGACGGGCCGCGTCCAGTGAAGAACCAGCGGCTCGTCCACGTGTTGGAGAAGCGAGCCGGCCTCTATGCACGACGGAACCCCTCCGCCATGAGCACACAAATGAAACCGCCCGCCGATGCCGGGGCAACCGCAGCTACCGAGCGGAGGGGCGACGCGCCCGGCGCGCGCGCCTGGAGCCGCGCGGTAAACGACCCGCAGTTTCACGACCTGCCTTACAAAGTCGAGACCAACGCGCGAGGCCAACTCGTTTTGACGTTCCACAAAGTCTATCACAGTGACTTGCAGGGCGACATCATTCTCCTGCTGGCCTCCGAGCGCGGGCCGAATGGGGAGGGGCGGCCGCGCCCGGAGTACGCCGTCTACACCGCCGACGGCGTCAAGGTACCGGATGTAGTCTGGATCTCCGCGGAGCGGGCCGCACAGGTACCCGACGAGGCGGAGGCCAGCCCGGTGATGCCGGAGATCTGCATCGAGGTCCTTTCCCGCTCGAACACGGCGGCGGAAATGGACGAAAAGCGCCACCTGTTTTTCGAAGGCGGCGCCGAGGAGGTCTGGGTCGTCGACGCCGACGGCCGCGTGCGCTTCTACGAGGCCAACGGGGAGATCGAGCAGTCGAAACGCGCGCCGACGTTCTCCGCGCAGGTGCAGGGGTGAACGACGCTCGTCTACCGACTGAGGACGCCGGTTGCATCCAGCGCCGTGTGTCCGTAGAATATGCCTCCGTCGCGCGTTGCGCTTTTGCCGACGAAGGCGACGCGCTTCCCTTTCGACCGACGTTTCGAATCGAGTCTCCCCCTTTAGCTATGGATCAACAGGAAGACGCTTCTCGGCGCACGTTTCTCCGGCGCGCGCTTGCTCTCGGAGCCATTGGCGCGGGAGGAGGCACGCTGCTTTCGGCCTGCGCGGGCGGGGAAAGCGGAGAAGGAAGCGGCACGGGCGAAAGCGTCGGCGACCCCGGCGAAAGCGCCGATGGTCCGGGCGAAAGCACGGGCGGCGATGGCGGCGGCGGCGTGACGTGCGACACCTCGGGGTTGACCCCGGAGGAGAAGCAACAGCGCCAGCGCTTCAACTACGTCGCACAGTCGAATAAGCCCAACCAGTACTGCAACAACTGCCAGTTCTGGAAGCCCGACCAGGTCGAGGGAAAGTGCGGCGGGTGCCAGCTCTTTCCCGGCCCGGTCAATCCGCAGGGCTGGTGCAACTCCTGGGTGCAGGGCGGCGGCAGCTCGTGAGTGAGCGCCCCGCATCATCCCCTTTTGAGGAGATAATGTCGAAATAGCACCCTTCCAGGTTTTTGATGACACTGATTATTTAATTGGGTAACGTCGGCGGGAGAAACTCCCCTCCTTTTTCAAGGAGGGGATGCCGGTAGGCAGGGGTGGTTAAAAAACGGTTCGATCGGCCCTCAGGCCCCCTCTCCCTACCGGGTATTTACTCGCCTTCGGCTCGTCAGTCGGGCTGCGCCCTCGTGTCGCCCCTAATCGAGGATCAGGGGGAGAGCTTCTTTGCGTAACCTGATTATTTTCTCAAACATCATGGAAACCTGGAAGAGAGTTCACTGGAAACGGCATCTGGGCCGCACCCACATTCCGACACCAACAGACCAAATCGGGGTCGCGCGATCCGCATCACGCGATCCGCATCACGCGATCCGCGCCAAAAGAAGCCGCCCCGTCCCGGCGAGCACCCGCCGGCGCGAGGACGGTCTTTTCTGAAAACGAGGCGCTCCCCCGATCACGACGGCTTGCGCAGGGCCGTCACCGAGGTGGCCGTCCGCGTGCTGCCGCCCGGGCCGCGGCCCACTTGCAGGACGCTCACGCGGAACGTGCTTCCCGCCTCGACCTCGTTGTAGGCAGCAGCAAACTCCTCGACGCTACGCACGCGCTTCGCGCCGACGTGCGTGATGATGAGGCCCTCGCGCAGCTTGGCTTCCTGGTAGGCGTAGCTGCGAGACTCCACGTTGGTGATGAATGCGCCCTGGTACTCTTCGCTCGGCCTGATGCGCTGCCGCTGCAAGAGGCGCGGCGTGACCGTCTGCAGGCTCAGCCCCAGGTCGTCCATCGTCTCTTTCTGCGAGGAGCCGCCCTGCGGAGAGCCGTCCTGCGAGCCGCCCGGCTCCTCCGAGGAAGCCAGAACGTCGTCGGGGCGCTCGCCCAGCTCGACCTCCACGGTGCGGCGATCCCCGTTCTGGCTGCTCACGATGGTCATTTCGACCGTATCCCCCGGCTGCTTCGAGCCGATGGTCGTGCGCAACTCGTTGAAGTTGCTAAGGTCGCTTCCCTCGATGGCGGTGATGATGTCGCCGACCTGGAGGCCCGCGTCGTCGGCCGCGCTGCCGGGCTGGACGCGCTCGATTTGCGCCGCGCCGCGCGAGATGTCGAGGTCTTGCACGAGCGCCGGCGATACACTGCCGAAGCTCACGCCCAGGTAGCCGCGTGCCACGTTGCCACTCTCGATGAGCTGGTCGGTGATGCTTTTGACGAGGTTGACCGGAATGGCGAACCCGACGCCCTGGTAGCCGCCCGTCTTCGAGGCAATCGCGGAGTTGATCCCGATCAGCTCGCCCTGGAGGTTGACCAGCGGACCGCCGGAGTTGCCCGGGTTGATCGCTACGTCGGTCTGGATCAGTTCGGCGATCTGGTTGATGTTGGAGGTAGTGCGGCTCACGCGGCCCTTTGCGCTGATGATGCCGGCCGTGGCGGTGTTCTCGAGGTCCTTCGACAACGGCGAGCCGAAGGCCATCGCCCACTGCCCGACCTGCACGTTGTCGGAATCGCCGTAGGAGACGGTCGGCAGGTCGGTTTCGTCGACTTTCAGCACCGCCAGATCACTCATCGGGTCGGCCCCCACGATCTCCGCGTCGTACTGCGTACCGTCCTCCATCACAACGGTCGTTTCCTCGGTGTCTTCCACGACGTGGTTGTTGGTTACGACGTAGCCGTTGGAGCGCACGATCACGCCCGAGCCGATCCCCTGACGGAGCGGACGCTGGCCTTCATCCTCCCGGCCGCGCGGCCCGCCGAAGAACCGCCGAAAGGGAGCGGGCATACGGCGCCGCTGCTTCGCTTCCTTGGAAGACTGAATCTGCACGACGGTCGGGTTGACCACGTCGGCCACTTCGACAAAGGCAGATTGCAGGTCATCGGGAGCCTTCAGTTCAGTCGTGCCTTCCGCGCGGCTGTTTTCGCTCAGGGCCCCCCCGAGGTCGAAGACGTTGGCCCCGGCGGTTACGAAAAAGGCGCCGGCCAGAAAGGCCACCACGACGAAGACGGCGATCGAAGACTTCCGTTTCATGCTCATCGGAAAAGAGGAGAGGATACGTCGGAGAAAACGGCGAAGGAAACGCCAGAGGGCCGAAAACCCGGAAAACGAAGGGACGCGGCTGACGCGCTGGCAGACGTCGTCGCGTGGTGCTTTGCTTGTAGAGAGAAGGGAAAACCGTGCCAGTTTTCGGTCGGAGGCGCGGGTGTTCGGGAGAGGGAGCGTGCCGCGTCGCCCGCTTGTTTGGTTGGAGGCGACGTAAAACGTATT
>PXTR01000107.1:0-3122 GCA_003023245.1 Bacteroidetes bacterium QS_8_68_15
TCGAAGCGCGTCGAGGGGCTCGACTTCGGTCGTCACGTCTTTCGCCTCCGGCAGGTGGACCGCGACGGCGGGAACGAGGTCTTCGACCAGCGACGCGTGGAGCTGAACGTGCGCATGAACGACGCCTACACCCTCGACGCAGTGTATCCGAACCCGACCCGCGACCGCGCCACCGTCTCCTTCGCCGTGCAAGAGCCGCAGGCGGTGACCGTGGCGCTGTACAACACGCTCGGCCAGCAAGTGAAGGTGCTCAAAGACGGATCGGTCGCCGGCGGCGAAACCGTCACGCTCACCTTCGACGCCGGGCCCCTGGCGAGCGGCCTCTACTTCGTGCGCCTGCGCGGGAAAGACTTCAGCGCCACCGAGTCGGTCACGATCGTACGCTGAATGCGCAGGGCGTAGCGCGGTCGGCGCAGGGCAGTCCGCCGTCGGGCGTCTCCCGTCTGAATCCCAAAGCGAAGCAAGAGATTCGCGTCAGTACGCCTTCGCAAGCGCTCAGTACGCCTTCGCAAAGAGCACGCGCCCCGCGGACGCATCGCCGGTGCGCACGCACTCGCCCGGCTCGCGCTCCGTCTCGTCCGGCAGCGGCACGAGGCGGATCGTGGCGCTCGTCTCGTCCTGAATGCGCGCCTCGGTTTCTTCGGTGCCGTCCCAGTGCGCCCACACGAAGCCGCCCTCGTCGATCGCCGCGCGGAATGCGTCGTAGTCGTCGGCCGTGCGCGTGCGCTCCTCGCGGCGCGCGAGCGCCTGGTCGTAGAGGCCCTGCTGGACGCTTTCGAGCGTCGCGGCGACGCGCTCGGCCAGCCCCGCCTGCTCGACGTTCTCCTTCTCGCCCGGTTGGTCGCGGCGCGCCAGCTCGACGGTGCCGTTCTCCAAATCGCGCGGCCCCAGCCCCAGACGCACCGGCACGCCCTGAAGCTCGTGCTCGGCGAACTTCCACCCCGGACGCTCTGTGTCGCGGTCGTCGAGCTCGGCGCGAATACCAGCGTCCTCCAGTTCAGCGAGCAGTTCGTCGGCGCGGGCCATGACGTCGGCCTGCTGCTCGTCGTTGAAGTAGATGGGCACGATGACGACCTGCGTGGGCGCGAGCTTCGGCGGCAAGACGAGCCCCTGATCGTCGGAGTGCGTCATGATGAGGCCGCCGACGAGGCGCGTGGAGACGCCCCAGCTGGTGGCCCAGACGTACTCCTCTTCGTTCTCCTGATTGGCAAAGGTGCAGTCGAAGGCTTTCGCGAAGTTCTGCCCCAGAAAGTGCGACGTGCCGGCCTGGAGCGCGCGGCCGTCCTGCATCAGCGCCTCGATGCAGTAGGTGTCCACCGCCCCGGGGAAGCGCTCGCTCTCCGTCTTGACGCCGGCCAGCACGGGCATCGCCATGTACTCTTCGGCGAACGTGCGGTAGACGTCGAGCATGCGGCGCGTCTCCTCCTCGGCCTCCTCACGGGTGGCGTGCGCGGTGTGGCCCTCCTGCCACAGAAACTCTCCTCGGCCTCCTCACGGGTGGCGTGCGCGGTGTGGCCCTCCTGCCACAGAAACTCGGTCGTGCGCAGAAACAGGCGCGTGCGCATCTCCCAGCGCACCACGTTGGCCCACTGGTTGATCAAGAGCGGCAGGTCGCGGTAGGATTGAATCCAGTCGGCATACTTGTTCCAGATCACTGTCTCGCTGGTCGGGCGCACCACCAGCGGCTCGCCCAGCTCCGACTCGGGGTCGGGGGCGAGGCCGCCCTCTCCCTCTTCGCTTTCGACGAGGCGAGAGTGCGTGACGAGAGCGACTTCTTTGGCGAAGCCTTCGACGTGCTCGGCCTCCCGCTCCAGAAACGACTGCGGGACGAAGAGCGGGAAGTAGGCGTTCTCGTGGCCGGTCTTCTTGAACATCCCGTCGAGGGCGTCCTGCATGCGCTCCCAGAGGGCGTAGCCGCGCGGGCGGATCGTCATGCAACCGCGCACGGGCGAGTAGTCGGCCAGGTGGACAGAGGGTGAAGCGGTGAGGGGACGAAGGCGAAGCAGCATCGGGCGACGCGCCGCCGAACGCGCGCCGGAATCAGGGTTTTCGCGAAACCCGGACTGATTTTTGCAGTCAGATTGAAGCGCGCGTCGCGGTGTGTTCCTTTTCCGGGCGCACCGGCAGCCGATGAAGCGGGCGTCGAAGTCGGTTTTGCCAACGTACCGATTTTTTCGACGCCCGTCCAAAAAAACGACCGCCGCTTGGCGCGAAGATTTTCACAAAAGCGCCGTCGCACCGAAGCGCCTCGTTCATGACGCCGTTCGCAAAAAACGCGCGCTCGTCGCAGTATCCGTTTCGCCGAATGCCTTCCGCTCTCCCCTCTGTGCCTTTGCCGCCTCGTCTGCTATGATTCCTCGCGCCCTCCGTCCGCGCTCTCTTTTTTCTGCCGCGGTGCTCGCGCTCTCGGCCCTGCTTTTGAGCGGCTGCTACACGCAGCTCGCCACGCGGAACGACCGCCTCCCGGACTACGACGACCGCCGCGAGCGGGACCGCTACGAGCAGGAACGTCACGAACGGGAGCGTCGCGGGCGCGACGACCGGGGGGAACGCCGAAGCCGCTACCGGTACGATGACGAGTACGAGGACCGCTACGACGACCATCACTACGACCGGTACTACCGCGACTTCGGCTACTACCGCTCCGGCGGCGACGACGACTTCACGTACGGGTTCGAAGAGGGCTTCGAAGAAGGATACGAAGAAGGCTACCGCGACGGGCGACGGCGCCTGCTCTACGCCGGCAGCCGCTACCCCTATCGCCGTTCGCACGGCTATTTCCACGATCCGTTTTACGGCGATCCGTTTCTCAGGGGCCGCCTCGGGTTCGGCGCTTCGCACTTCTCCGTCGGCTTTCACTTCGGCAACGCCTACAGCCCGTACTACGGCCCGCGATACGCCTACGGCGGTGGGTATTCGCCGTATTACCGCTCGTACTATCGCCGCTACGGTTACGGCGGGTATTACGGCGACAACGACTACGACGCCGACCGCCGCCGCTACGACCGCCGCGCAGACCGGGACCGCACGCGACGCCGCCGCGCCCGCCGCTCGGACCGCGGCGATGCGGACGACCGCCGCCGCACGAGCCGCCGCTCGCGTCGCGACCGCGACGACGACCG
>PXTR01000107.1:3342-11221 GCA_003023245.1 Bacteroidetes bacterium QS_8_68_15
CCCGCCGCACGGCGACGACCGACAACCGCCAGCCCCCAATCGTCGACGGCGCGGGCGAGCGCATCGACCGCCGCACGCGCCGGCAGGCCCAGCATCAGAACGAGGCCAACGACCGCGCTAACGTCGCTCGCCGCGCGCTGCGCTTCCTCCACGCCTCCGGCGGCGACGACCCCGAAGAAACCTCCTCCACGACGCGCCGCCGCGCGGACCATGACTGACGGTGCGCGACTCGCGGCGTCCCATTCGGCCCTTCGGGAAGCTCGCCGGCGGGCGGCGAGCTTTTCCTTTGCCTGATTGATCTTTTCGATCTTCGGACCAGCCGTTTACGAACAATGTTTGGTGCTCCTCTACCTTCGCCCCTCGAGCGCATCGTTTCTCGAGCAGGCCGCCTGGGTCCGGCCCTCGCCGTCGCCGCGGTGTGGGGCCTCCTGGCCGCCGCCGCCCCGGCGCAGGCGCAGACCATCGACGACGCGCTGCGCTACACCCAGCGCGCCCCGGCCGCCGGCGATGCGCGCTCGATGGCGCTGTCGGGCGCCGGGCGCGCCGGCCCCGGCGATGCGGCCCCGGCGCTCTACCTGAACCCCGCCGGGCTGGGCTGGATGTCGTCGTCCTCGGCCAGCGGGGCCTTTGCCCTCATCGGCGCGCAGGACGAGGCGCGCTTCCGCGCCGGCACCTTCGATCCGACCGGTCCCCAGAGCTCGGACGTGAGCGACTACGGCGGGCATCTGACGCTGGCCTACGAAGTGCCCACCACCCAGGGGGCTCTCGTGTTTGCCGGGGGCTACCGCCAGGTCAACACCTTCAGCCGCAACTTCACCTTTCGCGGAAGCAATGATCAGAATTCCATCACCGACACGTTTCTCCCCGTCAACCCCGCCGGCGACGTCGACGACCTCCCCGCCGTGCCCTACGCGGCCTACCAGGGCGGCGCCATCGCGTTCTACGGCGGCGACTACCCGTACCGGCAAGCCGTCACGCCGGGCACGACCATCGAGCAGATCGGGGAGGTGACGGAGGAAGGACGCCTGAGCGAACTCAACCTGGGAGCGGGCGTGGCCGCGGCCGAAAACGTCATGCTGGGCCTCTCGCTCAACACAGCCTCGGGGACGTACCGCAACGACCAGTTTTTCGAAGAAGCCGACCTCAACGATCAGAATCCGCTGTCGGCCTACAGCGTGATTTTGCAGGGCGAGACGGCGGCCGAAGACGACACGTTGCGCGGCTTCGACGGGCTGATTAACGAATCTCGTTTCGAGTCGGACCTGTCCGGGGTCAACCTGCGGGGCGGCCTTTCGGCGAAGGCGCTCCCGGGCCTGCGCCTCGGCCTGACGCTGGAGACGCCGACCTTCTACCAGGTAAGCGAGCAGTACACCGAAGCCGACGTCACCACGTTCTTCGACGACGGCAACCAGCTTCGCTACGGCGACCAATCCGAGGACGTCGGCGTCGGGGAAATCGAGTACGAAGTGCTCACGCCCTTTCGCCTGGGCGCGGGCTTTCGCTTCAACACGCTCGCGCTGACCGGCGGCGTGGCCGACCTCTCGCTCATCGGCGACGTCGAGGTCGTCGACTGGCGGCAACTCCGACTCGACGCCGACCAGTTCGACTTCTCCGACGAGAACGAGATCGGAGACGAAAACTTCCAGCCCGTGTTCAACACGAACCTCGGCGCGGAGCTGCACGCCGCCGGGGCTTCTCTTCGCGCCGGCTTCGCGTACCGGCCCGATCCCCAAAAGGGCGAGTTCACGCTCGCCGACGGCGAGGCCTCCAACAGCGACCGGACTTTCTTTTCCGCCGGGCTCGGCTACACATTCGCCAATAACGTGCGCGTCGACCTCAGCTGGATGCAGGAACGCCTCGACGACCAATTTCGCCCCTACCCGAGCGTCGAGGTGCCCGACTCGGGCACGCAAATCACGGCTCCGTCCGTCTTGCAGGAAATCGTGCGCAACCGCTTCCTCGTCGGCGTAACGTACTCGTTTTAGCCATTAGCTTTGAGCCACTCGCCCCGAAACCCCGAGACCGAAACGCCAAGACCCAAAACCCAATGCTACCCCGTCGTATCGGCCTGTGTCGTATCGGCCTGTGACGCACGCTGGAGGCTGTCGCGCACCTGGTAGAAGCGCTGCTTATCGCGGTTGTGCTCGCGGAGCGTCTCGTTGAAACGGTGCCCGCCGCGCCCGGTCGCCACGACGTAGAGGTAGTCGTGCCGCTCGCGGTTGAGGACGGCTTCGAGCGCGCGTTCGGACGGGTTGGTGACGGGGCCGGGCGGCAGACCGGGAATCTGGTACGTGTTGTAGGGGTGGTCGATTTCGTAATCTGCGTTCATCAGGCGGCGCTTCTCGCCTTCTTTTTGGATGACCGCGTACTGCACGGTCGGGTCCGCCTGGAGCGGCATCCCCTCTTCGAGGCGATTGACGTAGACGCCGGCCATCGTCGGCAGTTCGTCCTGGAGGCCCGTTTCCCACTGGACGATGGAGGCGAGCGTGACGACTTCGTCTTTGGTGAGGCCGAGGCTGTCGGCGCGGGCGGCGTGCTCTTCGGTCCAGAATTGGTCGAACTGGGCTTTGGCGCGGCGGATGATGCGCTCCGGGCCGTTGAGCCAGTAGGCGCCGTAGGTATTGGGCATGAGGTAGCCGAACAGGTGGGTCGTGTCGGCGCCCAGCTCCTGCGCCAACGAGGAGTCACTCAGCGCCTGGAGAAAGTCTTCTTTCTTGAAGGCCATGTTGCGCGCAGCGACGGCGGCGACCCTCTCCGGCCGCGTGCCCGGCGGAATGGTGATCGACACCTGCGACTGGAGGCCCCGGCGAATTTTGTTGAGGATGGTCCAGTTCGACGCGCCGCTCTCGAACTCGTAGTACCCGGCCTTCACCTGGTCGGCCCAGCCGGTCCCTTTGCCGAACCAGTTCATCGTCTGGCGCGACTCGAGGATGCCGCTGCTGTCGAGCGAGTCTATCAGCGTCGCAAAGCCGGTTCCGCGCGGCAACTTGACGCCGCGCTCGCCCTCGTAATCGGCGGTGTTGCCGCTAAAGGCGATCCAGTACCCGGCGCCGGCGGCCACGAGGCCCAGGACGACGAGCACCGCGCCGGCGATCAGTAGTTTCTTTTTCATGTCGCTGCGAAGGGGCGTGGGGGGGCGTGGGAGCGCGTCAAGCCGAAACGCTCAAGCAGACAATTGTTCGCCGTGCTGCTTTGTCCTCGTTCGCCGACGAGAAGCGAAAAGGGACTTGCTCCGCGGAAAGCCGGAGCGTTCGATGATACCCAAAACCCGCGCAGGAGGAACGACCGCCGCGCTGTGAGCGCAAGCGAGCAAGTGCTCCTGGGGCGACCACCGTCCGCCGTCCGCTAAAGCGCCAGCCCCGGATCGGCATCGAGCGCGAGCGAGTCGCCGTGGGGAGAAGCGTTGCCACGCTGCGAGCGACGATGAGCCGCGGCGCAGATCATGGCGGCATTGTCGGTGCAAAAGGGCAGTTCGGGGACGAAGAGACGGCGGCCCGTCGCGTCGGCACGCTCGGTGGCGACGGCGCGCAGGCGCCGGTTGGCCGCGACGCCGCCGACGAGCGCCAGGTCGGTCGCACCGGCCGTCGCTTCAATCTGGTCGGCCGCGTCGAAAAGCGCGCCGGCGAGCACGTCGACGACCGCCTCCTGGATTGCGGCGCACAGGTCGGCGCGGTGCTGCTCGAGGTGACGCCGGCGCTCCTCGTCGGAGAAGTCTTTCAGGTAGTAGAGCACCGACGTTTTGAGGCCGCTGAACGAAAAGTCGTGCGCCGCCCGGCCGTCGTCGTCGGACTCGGGCCGCGAGCGCGGGAAGTCGTGAAACGCCGGGTCGCCGTCGGCGGCGAGGCGGTCGATTTCGGGGCCGCCGGGGTAGCCGAGGCCCAGCAGCTGCGCGGTCTTGTCGAACGCTTCGCCGGCGGCGTCGTCGCGCGTGCGCCCCAGCAGCTCGGGCGGCGCGCCGGGCGCCTCAGAAAAACCGACGCGAGGTGCCCTTCGAGGTGGTTGACGCCGACCAGCTCCGCGCCGAGGCCCAGCGCCAGCGCCTTGGCGTAGCTGAGGCCCACCAGCAGCGCCCCGCTCAGGCCCGGGCCGCGCGTGACGGCGACCGCATCGAGGTCGTCGAACGCCGCCCCGGCTTCATCGAGCGCTTCGGCCCCAACCGGCGCGACGAGACGCTGGTGCGCGCGCGAGGCGACCTCCGGCACCACGCCGCCGAACTCGGCGTGCTCCATCTGCGCACTGGTGACGCTGGACCGCAGCACGCCGCCGCTCATCACCGCCGCGCATGTGTCGTCGCACGAGGTCTCGATGCCGAGAATCGTCCGTTCGGACACGGGTGCGCGGGCGAGCGGGAGTGAGAGAGAGGAGCCTTTCTCTTTCGCACCGTACCCGCGCGGGCGAACCGTCGTTCGCAGGCGAACGTGAAAAAAGCAACCGTAACTGCTCTTCCGCAACCTGCTTCTGCCATGACGCGCGCACAGCGCTACACGCGCTACGTGCTGGGTGGACTCTTCGTCGCGGCCGGCACGCTGCACTTCGCGGCGCCGGAGTTTTACCTGGCGATCATGCCGCCGTACCTGCCGTGGCCCCGGGCGCTCATCTACGCCAGCGGAGTCGCCGAGGTCGTCGGGGGGCTGGGGCTGCTGCTGCCGTCGCCGGCGAAGCGCCGTTGGGTCGCCTTCGGGCTCATCGCGCTCCTGCTGGCTGTCTTCCCGGCCAACGTGCACATGGCGCGCGAGGCCGTCGCCGCGCGAGGCTGGGCCGCGCCCTACACGTGGGCCACGCTGGCGCGCCTGCCGCTTCAGTTCGTGCTCATCGGGATCGTGGGATGGGCCACGTCCCTCACCGGGGCGGGAAAAGAACAATGACGCCCCCTGCGTGCATGTCTTCCGCTACTGCTGCTCCGAAGCCCCCAGCGCAAGGGCGTCGGGCACGTCGTTGCGCTGCTCGCCGGGGTTGACCACCTGCACGAGCGGCAGCGCCAGCGCGGTGAAGAACGTGCCCAGCGCCCCCAGCAGGAACTCTTGCTGAAACTCGCGAAAGTCTTCGTCGAAGCGCCCCTCCTCGTCGCGGTGCCCCTCGATGTCGAGATACAAAACGCGCGGCCAGTCGGGAAACTGGTCCTGCGCCTCACGCAGGTAGGCGAACACTTCTTGCGCGGCTTTCTCGAAATCGTCGCCCTGCCGCACGACATGATAGACCGAAACGGTGTTGTCGAACGTCATGTGGATGCCCTCGGACTCCGGCTTGTCGTACTCGGGCACGAAAGCCGGCGGTCCCTCCGCTTCCTGCGGCGGCTCGATAGGCGTGCGCTGCGCGTCGTCGCTGATGCCGGAAGCATTGCTCGTGCCGGAAGCATTGCTCGTGCCAGAGGCATTGCTCGTGCCAGAGGCGTCGTCAGCCATAGCGAAATAGACGTACGATACGAAGAAATAGACGTACGATAACCCAAGTTGTGAGGTATGGCGAAAACTAATCAAACCAGCGTGTCATCCCGCACTTGATGCGGCGCCGCCCGCGAGGGGGCAAGTGCTCCTGGGGCGGATCTCCCTCGGTTTGGCTGCCAATAATCCGAATGAGATTCCCCGCAAGGGGATGACGCAAGGCCCCCGGATCGGGGTCCGGAATGACACATTTTCTGGGTAGACTTTCACCTGTTCGAGCGCGGGATCGACGATCCAGTATTCGCGCACGCCGTAGCGCTCGTAGAGGCGGCGCTTGCGGATCTCGTCGTGGCGGCGATTGCTCTCGGAGAGCACTTCCACGACCAGGTCCGGCGCGTCGGTGAGGCCGTGATGCTCGACGATGGCGGCGCGCTCTTTCGCTACAAAGAGCACGTCCGGCTGCACCACGTCGGTGTCGGAAAAGATCAGGTCGATGGGCGAGGTAAACACTTCGCCCAGGTCGTTTTCCTGCGCGTGGTTGTGCATCTGCGCCGAAAGGCGCATGATGATACGCTGGTGAAACGTGTTGGGGGCGGGAGCCACGTATTCGTTTCCGTCGATGATTTCGTGGCGTTTCGTGTCGTCCGGGTAGAGGCAGTGGTCCTCGTAGGTGAACCGGACGGTCGAGGTGCTCGGGCGCTCAGCGGTCTCAGGCATGGCGGGCGAAGCGGAATGTTCGGGGCAGTCGTTTCTGTGAACGCAACGAGTCGGAGGCAAGTTCGCGCGCGTCAGCGGCGGTTCGCATCGTCGTCCTCGCGGAGCGTTTCGTAGGCGCGCTTCGCTTCTCGGAAGGCTTCGGCGTGCTGCGCGCGCGCCTCGTCGCCGGCGGAGGAGTGGCGGTCGGGATGGTGACGGAAGGCGTGCTCACGCCAGGCGCGCTTGATCTCCTCGGGGGTGGCCTCGGCACTCAACTGGAGCGTGCGCAGCGCCCGGCGCACCTTTTGCTGCTGCCCCTGCCGCTTCCTCCTCCCCGCGCGTGCGTGCTGCTGTCGCCTCCGCCGATGATGCTCTTCCTCCGCCCGCGCCCCGCCGCGGCCTCGCTGCGAAGGGCCCTGCCCTCGCTGCCCCCGCTCTCGCCGTCGCCGCTGCTGTTCGCCCCAGCGCTGGAAGCGGATGCGCGCGCGGACGTGCGAACGCTTGTCGCCGCGGCGCGACGCCCGCCCGGACGCCCGCGCACTCGCCCACGCGAGCAGCCCCGAGAGCCCCATTCCCACCGACCACCACCACGCCCCGCCCGCGGCCAGCCCGCCGGGCCCGAAGCCGCTCCGAACCGCCGCCAGCCCGCCCACCCCGACGGCAGCCAGGCCCGTGAAGGCGAAAAGCCGCATCCGATGCGCCCAGAGGCGGCGACTGGCGCAGGCCGTGCCGTGGGCGTCCTCCCGCGCCCCGCGCCACAGCATGCGCGAGGCGCGCCCCGCCAGCCCGACCGATGCGAGCCCCACCACCGCCGCCACCGCAAGTTCGAGCGCTTCGAGACCATTCATAGAACGACTTCGCGAATGAATTCAGATCAGAACTTGTGGGGTTGGACGGCGGTCCGCCGTCTGTGCTTGCAAGCGCGTGCGCAGGTCCTTACTGATACCGCTCCAGCGTAAACTGCTCGCCGAGGTAGCGGCGGCGCACCTCCGGGTCTTCCGCGAGGTCTTCGGCGGTGCCGGCCTTGAGGATTTGCCCTTCGTAGAGCAGGTAGGCGCGGTCGGTGATGGCGAGGGTTTCGTGCACATTGTGATCGGTGATCAAAACGCCGATGCCGCGTTCGGAAAGTCCCGCGACGATGGACTGGATGTCCTCCACGGCAATGGGATCGATGCCGGCGAAGGGCTCGTCCAGGAGAAAAAAGCGCGGGCGCGTAGCGAGGGCGCGGGCGATCTCGGTGCGCCGCCGCTCCCCGCCGGAGAGGGCGTAGCCCTTCGAGTCGCGCACCCGCCCGAGGCCGAACTCCTCGATCAGTTCCTCGACGCGCTCGTGGCGCTCGGAGCGCGAGAGGCCGTGAAATTCGAGCACGGCGTGCAGGTTGCCCGCCACCGTGAGCTTGCGAAAGACCGACGTTTCCTGCGCCAGGTAGCCGATGCCGCGGCGCGCGCGCTTGTACATCGGCAGGCGCGTGACGTCCTCGCCGCCCAGGAAGATGCGCCCGCTGGCGGGACGCACCATGCCGACGATCATGTAGAAGGTGGTCGTCTTGCCCGCCCCGTTGGGCCCGAGCAGGCCCACGATCTCGCCGGGGCGCACCGTCAGGTGCACGTCGTCGACGACGGTGCGGCGCCCGTAGCGCTTGGTGAGGCCGCGCGCCAGCAGTTCGGGCGCGGGGTCCCCGCCGTCGCCGTCACGTTCGCCGTCACGTTCGCCGTCACGTTCGCCGCCACGGGAAGCGTCGGTGGAGGAGCGATCCATGGACGTTTCAAGTTGAACGTTGCAGGTTGACGGTTTCTCATTCC
>PXTR01000107.1:11299-17714 GCA_003023245.1 Bacteroidetes bacterium QS_8_68_15
GACGCCTTTGCGCGGGCGGCGCTCGGGCGCCCACACGAGCCCGTCGAGCCGGAAGGGGTCGGGCACGTTTTCGGCTTTGTAGCGCGTGCCTTCCACCCCGCCGAGAACGCGCATCCGCTCCAACTCGCCCGCCTGCATCCGAAAGACAATCGAGTCGCTGGAGACGCGCACGGCTCCACCGAGAGCGCCGCTGCTGCCGCTGCTGCCGCGGCCAGCGCTGTCGCTCGCGGCCGCGCCGCCGTCTTTTTTCTGAAAGTAGATCGCTCGCGCATTGGGCCCGGCCCAGAGGCGCCGCAAGGTTGTTTCGCCGGAGGTGTCCCGCGCGAAGTAGCCGCGCATCCGGCGGCCCTTGAGCTGCTGGAGGCGCCCGTCGAGCACGCTGTCTTCCTGCGCGAGAAAGGCGTTCCCGCGCGCGTAGAGGCGGCGCACGTCCCCCCCGCGCCCGACGACGCGGAGCGAGTCGCCGCTGAGCTGGGCGTCGGTGCTCCAGGAAAGCGGCGCGCCGAAGAAGCGGGATTCTTGTCGCTGCTGCGCTCGCTGCGCGCCGGTGGTGCTGTCCCGGGGCGTGCTATCTCTGATGGCGCGGTCCCCGGCCGCGGCGGGCCACCGGTCGTAGATGGCCGAGTCGGCGGCGGCCTGCAAATCCGTTTGCCACAGACGAACCGAGTCGGTCGCGGTAAGGCGGCGGAGGGTGTCGGAGCGCGCCGTTTCGAGTTGGTAGGCGCGCACGACGAGCGTGTCGGGCGCAGCAGGCGCGCGGGGACGCGATCCGGAAGACCCCCCGGTGGTATCGGCGCTCGTGGTTTCCGCGGAGTCCTCCTCCGGGGGGTGGAGGCGCACCAGCAGAGCGCGCCCGGTGACGCGGCTGTAGCCGCCCTGCGGGTCGTTGTAGGCGTACTCCCCCCAGAGCATCGTGCGCGCGGTCGTGTCGGGCAGCAGCGCGCGGCGCGTCGTGTCCACCGGAAGCGGGCGCCCCAGCAGCGACGGACGTCGCGCGCGGGCGCTCGCTGTGTCGACGGGCCGCGCCCCCGTGTCGAGACGAGCAGGATCGCGAGGATCAGCAACGGATCGGTCCAGACCTTGCTGCTCTTCCCCCCCGCTTCCCCGCTCCTGTTCGCCCGCGCTCGAAGCCCGGTTGCCGCGCCGCTCGATGAAGACGTCGCCGCGCGCCTCGGAAACCTCGCTGTCGCGGCGGTAGGTGACCGAGTCGGCTTCGAGGTAGGTCGAGTCACTGTACACGCGCACCCGCCGGTAAAACTCCGCGCGCTCGGCCTCGGAAAGGTAGGTCCCGCCGCGGCTCTTGAGCACGCGCGCGGAATCGACGAGCGTGACGCGCTCGGGAAAGAGGGCCCGCTTTTCGTCGAAAAAGTACCGCCCGACGGGCCCGGCCAAGAGCACCTCGCCTCCGCTGGAGACGCGCACGTCGCCGGTGGCACGGCTGATTTTGCGGCGGCTGTCGTAGCGCACGCGGTCGGCCCAGAGCGAGTCGTCTTCGTCGGTGATGAGCACGTCGCCGGTGAAGCGGATGCGGTCCTCGCCGAGCAGTTGCGTAGCGCGGTCGGCCCGCAGGCGCGTGGTTCCCTGGTGCAGGCGCACGTCGCCGATGAGCGTGCGCTGCTGCGCCCCTCCATTTTCATCGCCCGTCGTCTTCGCCAGCGAGTCCGCCGCCACGATCTCGACCTGCTGCGTGGAGGTGGTGTCCGCGCCTGCGGGTTGCTGCCGTTGCTGCTGCGCCCGCGCCGGCCGAACGGCCAACGCCAACACGAGCGCCAGCGCCGGCATGAGCACCAGCGCACTCGTTCGTTCGACGATGGGGCCGGAAGCATTCACGGGAGCGTACGTCGTGTTGCGTGTTTCGCACGACTGCGTTTTACCAACGTCGCGGATGCCCTCCAACGCCAACGCGTTCGGCACGGCATGGCCTATGTCATCAAGGCGCGAGCGGTTCGAATTGTTGTCATTACGCGCCCCGAACGGAGTGAGCGCCCTGACCGAAGGGAGGGGCCCCTTGCAGATCATACTCTTGTGGTGGAAGTGCTCCCGGGGCGGAAGTACCTGGGGGGCAATACGCAACCCAAGTTGTGAGGTATGGCGAAAACCAATCAAACCAGCGTGTCATCCCGCACTTGATGCGGGATCTCCCTCGGTTTGGCTGCCAATAATCCGAATCGGCGTGTCTTCGACGGTCACGCGGCCGGTGACGCGCCCGAGCTGGTAGGTGTCGAACGTCTCGTCGGCGCGGAGGCGGTAGCCCTGGATGCGGTCGGTCGGCGTCGTGATCGTGACGAAGTCCGGCGTCGTGATGCGCTTCTGATCTTCGCGCCAGACGAGGTGCTCGCTTTCGATGCGCTTGCCGCTGGGCGTGGTGACGATCACGCGCCCTCGCGCGTCGAAGCGGCGGTCCGCGTCGTGGTACACGATGCGATTGGCCCGAATCACTGCCGACACCGAGTCGCGCCGGGGCCGGCGGCCTCCCGCCCGGCGAGAAGCGCGCTCCCGGTCTTCGTCCGGACCGCTAAAGATGCGCGCGGTGACGCGCCCGGCAGCGCTGTCGGCGCGCGCACTGCTGTCGATGCGCGTGCTGCTGTCGGCGGCGGGGGCGTGCAGCAGGGTGTACGTGCTGTCTTCCGTCTCGTAGCGCTCCATGCGTTGCGCGTTCACGAGCGCACGCGGGCGGTCGTTCTCGTAAATGAAAAACCGGGCGTCTTCGGTCACCTGGTCGGGCGCGGTGGCGCGCCGGGTCTCCTGCCGGAGCGCCTTCTTGGATTCGGAAGCCGCCTGGTATTCGCACCCTCCCGCCAGCAAAGCGCCCGTTCCCAGAAGAACGCATATCAGATGCGTGTTGAGCGTTTTCCTCACATCGGAGACCTCTTTCGGCTGCAAAACAATTTTCTGGTTCGGTTGCAAAACAATTTCATAGAATGTAGGTTCTTTGGAAGGGCATGCTTTTTTGCCCGTCGCAACCGTTGCGCCCAGGGACCTTTCGCACCGCCTGGGTATTTTGCACGGCCTACCGAGCATCGTCGTTCGTTCTCGCGCCCGGTATTTCTGTGCCCGAGAAACGGAAAACGAGCGACGTTTTCGCCTGACTTCGAAGCGGGGGCTTCGCAACGACCCGGGCGCTTCGCGATGACCCGGGTGCGCGCTTCGTTCTCGCCGGTTGTTTTCCGCCCTTACCCTATGGATTTCGAGGTTGCCTCACGCGAAGACCAGATCGTCACCATCGATGTTGGCGAAGCGCTCGATTTTCGCAATGCCTCCGAGTTTAAGCAACTGTGCAAGGAGGAAGTCGACGGCGGGGCGCACCACTTCATTCTGAACTTTTCGGAGACGGGCATCCTCGACTCGACGGGGCTGGGCGGGATCTTTTCGCTCTACCGTAAGGTCTCGCCCGAAGACGGGCAGGTCGTGTTCGCCGCGGTTTCGCGCCCGGTGCAGGTCGTCGTGCAGCTCACGCGCACGTACAAGTTATTTCAGCAGTTCCCGACCGTCGAGGAGGCGCGCGAGGCGCTGCTGCAAGAGGGCAGCGACGTGTCGCCGCGCGCTTCGGAGGAGGAGGAAAAGTAAGTGCAGGACGCCTTCTCGGGAAAACACGCTTTTGTAAACCGCACTTACTGGCGGCAGAGGCGGCTTGCCTTTGCTTCTGTGCGTTTTCGTTGCCCGTTTTCGCTGCTCGCTCATGGCCACGCCGTCGTTCTCGTCGCCGTCCTCGGAGTCGCCCGCCGCGCAGGCGCAGCCGTCGCTTCTGGTCGTGGAGGACGAGCGCGCGCTGCGGCGCCTGCTGGAGTACCGTCTCGGCAAGCACTACCAGGTGCGAACCGCCTCTCACGGTGAGGAAGCGCTCGATCAGATCCATGAGCGCCTGCCGGACCTGATCGTCTCGGACATCATGATGCCGCACATGGACGGCTTCGCGCTGCAAGAGGAGCTTCAATCCGACAAAAACACGCGCGTGATCCCGTTCATCTTTCTGACGGCCAAGTCCGACGAGGACAGCCGCCTGAAGGGGCTGCGCACCGGCGTGGACGACTACATCACCAAGCCGTTCGACACCGAGCAGCTGCTGACGCGCATCGACCGCCTGATGGAGCGCACGCAGGTGTTTCGCGAGAACCTGGGAGCGGAAATCGGGCAGGACTTCTCTGAACGGCTCATGCCGCGCTCCCTGCCGGAGCCGGCCGGCTACTACACCACCTTCGTCAACCGGCCGCGCGAGCAAGGCGGCGGCGACTTCTTTGCATGGACCGAGGCGGAGGAGGGGGTCTTTTACCTGACGCTCGGGGACGTGATGGGCAAGAACCTGCAGGCGAAGTTCTACGCCTACACGTTTCTCAGCTACATTCGCGGCACCGTGCACGCGATGGTCGAGGAGACGACCTCACCGGCCGCGCTGATGACGCGCGTCAACGAGGTGCTCGTCTCCGACGAGATCGTCGAGGAGACCTTCGCCTCGCTAATTATCGTGCGCTGGAACGCGAACGACCATACGCTCACCTACACCAACGCCGGCCACTGTCATCCGCTCTTGCTTTCCGCCGGCGCCGACCGTATCGTCGAGCCGAGCGACCTGATCCTGGGGGTCGAACCCGGCGCCGCCTTTCACGACCACGGTCTTCAGCTCGATGCCGGCGACGCGCTTTTGCTCTACACCGACGGCCTCGTCGAGCAGTCCCTCGAAAGCGGCAACATGATCGGCGAGGAAGGCGTCCTGCCCATCGCAGCGGACGCGCGCTCCCTCGACGAGCCGCTTTCGGGCATGATTCAGGCCATCGAACCGCACACGCCGGGGGAAACCTTCGAGGACGACCTGTTGATGTTCTGGCTCCAGCGGGAAGAGAACTGAGGCTCGCTTCGTTCGCCTGAAAGAAGGAAAGTATGAAACCCAAGTTGTGAGGTATGGCGAAAACCAATCAAACCAGCGTGTCATCCCGCACTTGGTGCGGGATCTCCCTCGGTTTGGCTGCCAATAATCCGAATGAGATTCCCCGCAAGGGGATGACGCAAGGCCCCCGGATCGGGGTCCGGAATGACACATTTTCTGGTCGTCCATCGTCTTTTTCAGGCTGCTCAGGGCGCCGCAGGTAAGCAGAGACCGCTACTCAAATAGTGACGACTGACACAGCAGTAGGGAGCAGCTAACGAGAAACGTTCCCTCTCCCCTTCATTCCTTCTCACCCTCCTTTCCCTTCGGCCTGCTCGCGCGCTCGTCGTTTGAGCCGTTCGCGGTCGGGCTTCATGCGGGCATCGGCGTCGGCGGGCCACGGGTGGAAGGTGTCGGGCACCGCGTAGCCGGGAAGCTCGTCGCGGAGCGCCGCGCGCAGCGGCGGGGCGTCCTCTGCGGGGCGAAAGGGCGCCCCCGAGCGGCGCACGAACGCGACGGGACGCTGCCCAAAGACCTCGTCCGGCACGGGCACGACGGCGGCTTCGGCCACGCCGGCGCAGCGACGCAGCACCGCCTCGATTGCTTCGGGCTGAATGTTCTCCCCTCCGCTGACGAACCGGCGGTCGCGGCGCCCCGTCACGCGCAGGCGGCCGTCCGCATCGAAGTGCCCGAGGTCGCCGGTGGGCAGCCACCCGTCCTCGCCGAAGGCGCACGTGAACGGCTCGCGCAGATCGCCGCCGCCCTCACCGGCGGTGACGTAGCCGGCGAAGCGCGTGCGCCCGTGGACGAGAATTTCTCCTACGTCTCTCTCGCCATCCGCCCGGACACGCACGCGCCGATGCGCAAGCGGACGCCCGGCGGTGTGCAGCAGCGCGTCGAGCGGAGCATTGGGCGCAGTCGTCGTGACCTGCGAGGCCATCTCGGTAAGCCCGTAGCTGACGGCGATGGGCCAGCCGGCGCGGTGGGCCGCTTCGACGAGTGCCGGCGGCACGGGGCCCCCTCCCAGCAGCAGCGCCTTCATCGAAGCGGGTGCGGCTTCGTTGCGCGCATCCTGCGAAGGAGCAGTGTCGAGCAGCCGGCGCAGCTGGGCGGCCACGAGCGAGGCGTGCGTAGCGCCGGTGCGGCGCAGGGCGGCGGCGAGCGGGTCGTCGGGGCCGGGCACGGCGACGGTCGCGCCGGCCCACAGGCAGCGCAGCACCACGGCCAGCCCGCCCACGTGGTAGAGCGGCAACGACAGGAGCCAGCGGTCCGCCGGCGCAAGCGGCAGGTTCCGGTGCGAACCGTCGGCGCTGAAAAAATGGTTGCCGGCGGTGTGGAGCGCCGCTTTCGGCGGGCCGGTGCTGCCGGAGGTAAACACGAGCGTCGCCGGTTGATCGACCGTGCGACGCGCCGGGTCGTCGGGCGGCGGTCCCTCGGCATCGGCGGTCATTTCGCCGACGATCTTACCCGCCCGCAGCGTGCGGACGCCCTCGGGCCGTTCGGGCGGAGCGTCCTTCGAGACGAGCGCCGCGGCGTCGATTGCGCTCAAGAGAC
>PXTR01000108.1 GCA_003023245.1 Bacteroidetes bacterium QS_8_68_15
GCAGATCGGCGACGCCCTTTCCGCCGAACACGCTGAGACCTTCGACGCGGAGGGGCTGACCGTCTCGCCGGGGTGGATGGACATGCACGTGCACCTGCGCGAGCCGGGCTTCGAGCACAAGGAAACCATCGAGACGGGCACGCGCGCCGCCGCGGCCGGGGGCTTCACCGCCGTGGCCTGCATGCCCAACACCGACCCCCCGCTCGACACGCGCGACGTCGTCGAGTTCGTCCGGGAGCGCGCCGAGGGGCAGCCCGTCGCCGTGCATCCCATCGGATGCGTCTCGAAAGAACGCGCGGGGCGCGAGCTGGCCGAGATGGGCGACCTCGCCGAGGGCGGGGCCGTGGCCTTCAGCGACGACGGCGCGCCCGTTTACGACGCCGGCCTCATGCGCCGCGCCCTCGAATACTGCCGGATGCTTGGGATGCCCCTCATCGGGCACATGGAGGAGCGCAGCCTCTCGGCGGGCGGCCACATGCACGAGGGCGCCGTCTCCGCTCGCCTCGGCCTCGAGGCCATCCCCTCGCTGGCCGACGACGTGATGATCGCCCGCGACGTGCTCCTCGCCGAGACGACCGGCGGCCCTCTCCACGTCGCTCACCTCTCGACGAGGGGCGGCGTCGACCTGGTGCGCCGCGCCAAAGCGCGCGGCGTGCCCGTGACCGCCGAGGTGTGCGCGCACCACCTCGCTCTCACCGCCCGCGCCGTGGAGGACACGCAGTTTTCTTCCAACACCAAGATGCACCCCCCGCTGCGCTCTGCGGAAGACGTGCAAGCTCTGAAAGACGGCCTCGACGACGGCACCATCGACGCGCTCTGCACCGACCACGCCCCGCACGCTTCCTTTGAGAAGGAAGTCGAGTTCACCGCCGCGCCCAACGGCATCATCGGGCTGGAGACGGCCTTCGGCCTCGTCGGGCGCGAACTGGTCGCAGAAGGCGTACTCTCACTGGCGGAAGCGGTCGAAAAGCTCACCGTGGCCCCGCGCGAGATTCTCGGCCTGCCGGTGCCGCGCCTCGACGAAGGCTCCCCCGCCAACCTCACGATCTTCGCTCCCGACGAGCGCTGGACCGTCACCGCGAGCGACATTCGCTCGAAGAGCCGGAACACCCCGTTCGTCGGCGCCGAACTGGTGGGCCGCCCGGTGGCGATTTACAACCGAGGCCGGCTGGCCGTGAATGACGAATTGCGATTGGCGAATGCCGGGTAGCTGCCACACGAGCGACGTGTGGAGCGTCCCGGCCACACGCTCTTTGTTGTGGTCTTTGTTGTGATGAGAACGAACAACGACCCACGGACAACGACCCACGAAGTGGCTACTTTCCTCGCAAGAGGCGGCGCGCGAGGCGGTCGGGCAGGCCGGCGGCGCGCACCTTTTCGGCGGCGCGCTCGGTGTCGTAGGGCACGCGCACGTTTTCGTAGTCGAAGGCGTCGGGGTCGAAGAGGCCGAAGCCCGCGCGCGGGTTTTCGTCGCGCGGCTGGCCGACGCTGCCGGGGTTGATGAGGTAGCGGTTCCCGGAGCGCACGCTCAAGACGCCCAGCGAGTCGGCCATGATGGCGGGACGGTGCGTGTGCCCGACGAAGCAAACCGCCTCGTCGAAGGCGTCGAACTGCGCCTTGGCAGCGCGAAAACCGTCGAGGCGCGTCCAGGCGGCGGGTCGGTCGGGGCTGGCGTGGACGAGGCGCAGGCCGTGCGCCTCCAGCGTGAGCGGAAGGCTGGCCAGCCAGTCGAGCTGTTCGTCAGAGAGCTGCTCGCGGTTGTTCCGGGCGGCGGCCTGGCCGTCGGAGGGGAGCACGCCCATGCCCTCCTCGCGCGCGACGGCCGCGTCGTGGTTGCCCATTACGACGCCGTCGCAGCGCTCGCGGACGCGCTCCACGCACGCCGCCGCGTCCGCCCCGTAGCCGACCACGTCACCGAGGCAGTACACCGCGTCGGCCCCGCCGCGCTCGTCGAGGGTGCGCAGGGTCGCTTCCAGCGCGTCGAGGTTGGAATGGATGTCGGAGAGCACGGCGATTCGCACGGGCGCGGTCGCAGTCGTTGTGGCGAGGGCGTAAATCAGGAGTTTCGAGCGGAATCTGCTCTGCTGCAAAAGCAGCCGTCAGCCAGCGGAGAGACCGCCGTCCATCGTCAGCCGTCCGCCGTCCTATGACGCTACCGTCGCAGCCTGCTCGAGCGTATCTGACCCGCCGCCGCCTGTAAGCACCTGCTCGCGCCGGGGACCGATCGAGGTGCGGCCGACCGCCACGTCCAGCTCGTCTTCGATGAAGCGGAGGTAGTCGCGCGCCTCCGTCGGCAGGTCTTCTGCACGCCGCGCACCGGTGATGTCCACGTCCCAGCCGGGGAGCCTCTCGTAGATCGGCTCGACGCCGTCGAGCGTCTCGACCTCACTGGGGAATCGGCGCGTCTCCTCCCCACCGGGCAGGCGGTAGCGGGTGCACACCTTCAGCTCGTCCATTCCACTCAGGACGTCGAGTTTAGTGACCGTGAGTTCGGTGAAGCCGTTGACCGAAGCGGTGTAGGCGAGGGCCACGAGGTCGAGCCAGCCGCAGCGGCGCGGGCGGCCCGTCGTGGCGCCGAACTCGCCGCCCGCCTCGCGCAACTGCTCGCCCGTGTCGCCGTCCAGCTCGGTAGGAAAGGGACCGTTGCCGACACGCGTGGAGTAGGCTTTCACCACGCCCACCGCGCGCTCCACGGCTGTCGGCGGGACCCCCAGTCCCGTGCAGCAGCCGCCGGCCGTCGGATGGCTCGACGTGACGAACGGGTAGCTCCCGAAGTCCACGTCCAACAGCGACCCCTGCGCGCCCTCGGCCACGACCTGTTGCCCGTCGGCGAGCGCGCGATTCAGGTACTGCGACGTATCGGTGACGTACGGGTCGATCTTCTGGTCGAAGGCGACGTACTCCTCGACGATCTCGTCCACGTCGAGCGGCTCGGCGCCGTAGACGCCCTTGAGGACGGCATTCTTGTCTTCGATGGCGCGCGTGAGCTTCCGGCGCAGCACCGCGGGACGAAGCAGGTCCACCACGCGAATGCCGCGGCGAGCGAACTTGTCGGTGTAGGCCGGGCCGATGCCGCGCCCGGTCGTGCCGATGGCGCCGTCGTCGGTGTGTTCGCTGCGGGCGGCCTCCTGCGCGGCCTCCACCTGCTTGTGGTAGGGCATGATGAGGTGCGCGTTGTGGCTAATCTTGAGCCGCCCTTCCACGTCGTAGCCCAGCGCCTCGATCTGTTCGATCTCGTCGAGCACCGCCGCCGGGTCGAGCACCACGCCGTTGCCGATCACGCAGGTGGTGCCCTCGTGAAAGATGCCGCTGGGAATGAGGTGCAGCACGAACTCTTCACTGCGTTCGCCGTCGCCCCAGCAGATGGTGTGGCCGGCGTTGGCCCCGCCCTGGTAGCGGGCCACCACGTCGGCCTCTTCGCTCATCAGGTCTACGAGCTTGCCTTTGCCCTCATCTCCCCACTGGCTTCCGATGACGACGGTGACGGGCATGGTGGTGGAGTTTGGAGTGGCGGGTTGTGGGTGAGTTTGGGAGTGCGGGAGCGTGGGAGTGCGGGAGAAGCCGTTACGAAACGGGCGCTTAGAGAATTGCACGCAACGACTCCCGAACGCCCGCACTCATGTCACGCTCCTCGCCGCGAGACGCGCCGGCGCTGCTCGGTCTTGGGCACGGCCTTGCGCAGTTCCACGACCGTCGAGGAGGCGACGAAAATCGAGGAGTACGTCCCGATGATGACGCCGATGATCAGCGCGAAGGAGAAGCCCTTCAGCACTTCGCCTCCGAACACAAACAGGATCGTCACCACGAGCAAGGTGGTGATGCTGGTGACGAACGTGCGGCTGAGCGTGGAGTTAATCGAGCGATTGACGACGTCGTTGTATTCGTCGGTCTTGAAGAGATTCTCGTACTCGCGCACCCGGTCGAAGACGACGACCGTGTCGTTGAGCGAGTAG